>CAYZFG010000014.1:0-39675 GCA_964477665.1 uncultured Staphylococcus sp. | reverse complement strand
TAAAATAGAGGCTTTTTCAAATCTGTCAAGTATTTTTAAATGAAAGAGCCGTGATAAATATATGTCTGAGGGCGGGTGTTTGATATATTTTTTGTAACTTTGCACTCCGATAAAGCAGCAATTTCGCTGATAGTGCTGTAATTTAACGAATTACGTCGCCCGAGGTATTTTTTACATCCCGTTTTTCCTCCTTGCTTCCTCACCGGCGACACATATTTATATAACACGACTGCTGAGAAAATGGATAACGATAAGAAAACTATAATGTCGGTAGGACAGATTGAGATAAATCCTGAAGTCCGACAGACTCCTCCCGATTACGACGATCTCCCCGTGCTCGCCATGCGCGACATAGTGCTTTTCCCGGGTGTGACATTTCCCGTCTCGCTCGGCCGCGAGATGTCGGTCAAGGTTGCAACTGCCGCGAGTGAGAAAAATATTCCGGTGGGCGTGTTCTGCCAGACTTTTGCCGGAACTGAAAATCCCACCAAAGATGATCTGTATGAGCTCGGTGTAGTGGCCGACGTCATAAAAGTCCTCGATCTGCCCGATGGCAGCAAGACAGCAATAATCAGCGCTCGCGACAAAGTAAAAAGAATAGGGCAGGGCGCCGGCAAAGCTGTTCCCGACGCTCTTTCTGTAAAGGTAATGCCTGTAAGAGAGACCGGCCCGCGCAATGGCGATAAAGAATTTGCAGCGCTCTACGACGAGATCAAGACCACCACACTCAATATTCTCAGCAAGGGTAATGATATGGTATCGGATCTGGCGTTTAATGTTGAGAGTCTGCCGGATCCTCGTCTGGTAATCAACCTTATCTGTACTCACTCTCCATTTGAGCAGTATATAAAGGAAGAACTTCTTGAATGTAACCGGCTTAAAGATCGCGGCTTCAAGCTCCTTGCAGAGCTGTCGCGCAATGAGGAGTATGTAGAACTGCGTGCTGATATCCGTCACCGCGCAAAGCAGCGTATGGACGAACAGCAGCGCAACGCCTTCCTTCAAAACCAGTATGACACCCTCCGTGAAGAGCTTTATGGCGATGATGAAGACACTGCCAAACTCCGTGCCAAAGCCGAGAACAAAGCCTTTCCCGAAGAAGTGAGGAAAACATTTGAGAAGGAGCTTGACAAACTGTCTCGCCTTAATCCATCCACACCTGATTATTCCGTACAATATAATTACCTCGAACTCCTCACCGAACTTCCCTGGGGAGTAATTGACCCGCTTTCCACAGATTTTGATAAAGCGCGCGAAATTCTTGACTCAGAGCACTTCGGTCTTGAAAAAGTCAAGGAGCGCATCCTTGAGCAGATTGCCGTGATGATGAACAAGCCCGACGGTAAGTCTCCTATACTATGTCTCGTAGGTGCCCCCGGTGTGGGAAAGACTTCGCTTGGAAAATCTATGGCTTCGGCTCTTGGCCGAAAATATCAGCGCGTGTCGCTGGGCGGTCTTCATGACGAAGCCGAAATACGCGGCCACCGACGTACTTATATAGGTGCAATGCCCGGCCGTGTCATTGACGCCGTGAAACGTGCCGGCTCGGCCAACCCTGTAATCCTCCTCGACGAAATTGACAAACTCGGCAAGGACTACAAGGGTGACCCCGGCGCTGCTCTGCTTGAAGTTCTCGACCCTGAGCAGAACGTGAAGTTCCACGACAACTATGTAGACATAGACTTCGACCTCTCCAAGGCTATGTTTATAACCACGGCCAACACTCTTTCCACCGTTCCCGGACCGCTTCTCGACCGCATGGAGCTTATCGAAATCTCCGGTTATCTTCTCGAAGAGAAAATCGAGATTGCACTGCGCCATCTTGTGCCCCGAGCTATCAAGGAGATAGGCAGTCACTATGTAGAGTTTACGCGTGACGCTATCGCAAAAATTGTGGAAAGCTACACTGCCGAAAGCGGAGTGCGCCAACTCGAAAAGAACATAGCCTCGATTATCCGCAAAATCATCCTCAGAAAGATGAGCGGAGAGGGCGAAATCACCCGCGTCGACAGCGAGATGGTAAAGACTCTCCTCGGTATTGAAAAATACACGCCTGAACGTTACGCCGTCGATGCTACTCCGGGCGTGGCTACCGGTCTGGCCTGGACAGCAGTAGGAGGCGAGATTCTGTTTATAGAATCAGTATTCGTCACGGCCAAGGCAGAAAAACTTACTATCACAGGAAATCTTGGAGATGTAATGAAAGAGTCGGCCATGATAGCACTTCAGGTAGTGAAATCGCGTGCTGAAAAATTCGGTCTTTCTGCCGATTTCTTTGAAACCCATTCACTCCACATCCATGCACCCGAGGGTGCTGTGCCTAAGGACGGTCCTTCAGCCGGCATCACTCTTGCCACATCAATAATGTCGGCCGCCACGGGCAAACCCGTAAAACCGGGTATAGCCATGACAGGCGAGCTCACCTTGCGCGGCAAAGTGCTTCCCGTGGGCGGAATCAAGGAAAAGATACTTGCGGCCAAGCGGGCCGGTATTACCACCGTGCTTCTTTGTAACCTTAACCGAAAAGACATTGAGGATATACCTGCTGAGTATATCGCCGGACTGACATTTAAGTATGTCGATACGGTAGATGACGTGCTCGGCTACGTACTCGAATAATACCCGATATTCTACCTTTAACTGCGGCTTACTGTGAATGGAAGTCGCAGTTAATTGCGTTTTAACAAAAAATAACATTAATTTCACCCGGTAGATAAATATAGATATTCTCCATGGGCGAAAAAATGATTAACTTTGCACGCAATAAATTTAAAGCAACATCATTTATGTCGTTTATTGCAGATAGAGTAAAGATGGACGGTCTTACCTTTGATGATGTCCTTCTTATTCCGGCTTATTCGGAAGTACTTCCCCGCGAAGTCAATCTTACAAGCAAGTTTTCCCGTAACATTACTCTCAACGTGCCTATCGTGTCGGCTGCTATGGACACCGTCACTGAGGCGGCTCTTGCCATTGCGATCGCTCGCGAAGGCGGAATAGGAGTAATCCATAAAAATATGTCAATCGCCGAGCAGGCTCGTCAGGTTCACGCCGTGAAGCGTGCTGAAAACGGCATGATTTACGATCCCGTAACCATTCTCAAGGGCAGCACAGTGGCTGATGCGCTCAAAATGATGGAAGAATACCACATAGGCGGTATCCCTGTAGTGGATGAGAATAAAAAACTTGTGGGCATCGTGACCAACCGTGACCTCCGTTTCGAGCGCGATCTCCAGCGTCCCGTCGATGACGTGATGACGAGCGAAAATATCATCACTACCAATCAGTCGACCAATCTTGAAGAGGCTGCAGAAATACTCCAGCGCCACAAGATTGAAAAGCTCCCCGTGGTTGACTCTGAAAATCACCTTATAGGTCTTGTTACCTATAAAGATATTACCAAAGCTAAGGACAAACCCCTCGCATGCAAGGATTCACGTGGCCGACTGAGAGTTGCTGCCGGAGTGGGAGTTACTGCTGACTCAATGGAGCGCGTGGATGCTCTTGTGAATGCCGGTGTTGATGCCATCGTGATTGATACAGCCCATGGTCACAGCCGCGGCGTGATAGGTGTACTGAAAGCCATCAAGGAGAAGTATCCTCACATCGACGTGGTTGTTGGTAATATTGCCACCGGCGAAGCTGCCAAGTTCCTTGTAGAAAATGGTGCCGACGGTGTAAAGATAGGTATCGGCCCCGGCTCGATATGTACTACCCGTGTAATTGCCGGTGTAGGTGTACCACAACTCAGCGCCGTATATGACGTCGCTAAAGCTCTCAAAGGCACCGGAGTACCCCTGATTGCCGACGGCGGTATCCGCTACTCGGGTGATATTGTCAAGGCACTTGCCGCTGGTGCTTACAGTGTGATGCTCGGCGGAATGCTTGCCGGCGTAGAGGAATCTCCCGGCGAAACCATCATATTCAACGGTCGTAAATACAAGGCTTACCGCGGTATGGGTTCGCTCGAAGCTATGGAAAAGGGCTCTAAAGACCGCTATTTCCAGGCCGGTGAGACCGATACAAAGAAGCTCGTTCCCGAGGGTATCGCAGCCCGCGTGCCTTACAAGGGTTCACTCTACGAGGTGGTTTATCAGATGCTGGGTGGTCTGCGCTCAGGTATGGGTTACTGCGGAGCCCCAAATATTGAGAAGCTCCACGAGGCTAAGTTCACCCGCATCACCAATGCCGGCGTAGCTGAAAGCCATCCTCATGATGTAGCAATCACGAGCGAAGCGCCCAACTACAGCTCAATGCCTCGATAAATACTCATTGTAAGATAATAACATGTCGTCGGATTCTTAAATCAAGATTCCGGCGACAGCTTTTTTTATTACCGTGCAATATTCGTGGTCTTGTTACGTTTATAGATTAGTAAATTATTTCTTATATCAATGAAAAAAGTACTTCTCCCTGTAGCCGTAGTATCGCTTGCCCTTGCATGCGCGGCGGCTGCCAAGAGCGACGACCCGGAACTTATGTCGGTCAACGGCAAGTCAGTACCGGTAAGCGAATTTCAGTATTTATTTGAGAAAAACAATGCCCAGCAGGAGACTCCTCAGTCTCTTGATGAATACATCGACATGTTCATCACCTATAAGTTGAAAGTAGCTGATGCCGAGGCTGCCGGCCTAGATACCACCGCCGCTTTCCACAAAGAATTCAAGGGCTATTGCGACGAGCTTGCCGCTCCTTACATGCGTGACTCCCTCACGGCAGAGCGACTGGTGAATGAAGCCTATGACCGCATGAAGCGCCACGTGGCTATCAGTCAGATTATGCTTCCCATGGGTATGACTGCCGAAGAAAAGGCTGCTAATCGCGCCCGCCTCGACAGTATACGCACTGCGATTATCAACGGTGCTGATTTCGGCGAAATGGCTATGAAGTATTCATCTGACCGCAATGTGAAATACAATAAAGGTTATTACGGGTTTATTTCACCCAATATGTATCCTTTCCCCTTCGAGGAGGGCGCATATTCCACACCGGTAGGTGAAATATCGCAGGTGATAGATGATGCTCCTTACGGATTCCACATCATACGCGTTGAAGCCGAGAAGCCCGATGAAGGTCGCGTGCATGCCCGTCACATCCTCAAGCTCACCCGCAATCTTTCCCCTGAAGAGGAGGCACTGAAAAAGCAGGAGATTGATTCGATATATAATCTCGTGAAAAACGGTGCTGATTTCGGCCAGCTTGCTGAAAGCCTGAGCGAAGATCCCGGCAGCGCAAAGCGTCAGGGTGATTTGGGAGCATTCGGCATCGGCCGCATGGTTCCTGAATTTGAGCAGGCGGCTTTCGCACTTCAGCCCGGCGAAATCTCCGAACCCGTCAAGACTTCTTACGGATGGCATATCATCCAGTGCATCGAGCGCCTGCCGCTTGAGACTCTTGAAGAAGCCCGTCCTGCTATCCAGGCTATGATTGAGCGTGACCAGCGTTCGCGTCAGCCTGAAATCGAAAAGCTCAATCAGCTTAAAAAGAAATATCACGCTATAGTTAAACCTGAAGGTCTTGAAAAAGTAAAGGCACAGCTCAAGTCAGCTGCGACTCCTGCTGAAGGGCTTGCTCAGGCAGCTGCTTCCGACGTAGTAGTTGCAGCCATAAACGGCAATGATATTACGGCAGCCGAAGTGATGGAAACGGTAGGGGAGAACACCCGCGCCACCACCCCTGATGCCTGGACTACATTTGAAGAAGCTACAAATAACTGTCTCAATGACCGCACCCGTTCTTACTTCAAGGCTCACATAGGTGATGACAATGCCACTTACCGCAATCTCGTGAATGAGTATCGCGACGGTATACTTCTCTTTGAAATATCCAATCGCAATATCTGGGACAAGAGCAACAAAGATAAAGAGGGCCTCGAAGCGTTCTTCAATGCTCATCGCGACAAATACACTTGGTCAGCTCCAAAATATAAAGGTTATGTAATATTTGCTACCTCTGACTCAATAGCCACTGCCGCCAAGAAATTCCTTGCCGACAACACTATCGGTGACGATTCTCTATCGGTGACTCTTCGCAAGGAATTTGGCCGCAATATCAAGGTTGAAAAGGTCATAGCCGGTCAGGGTGAAAATGCCATCCTCGACAATGTAGCATTCGGCGGCGAGAAACCTGCCCCCGTAGGCCGCTGGATAGAGTGGTTTAGCTACAATGGCCGTGTGATTCCCGCTCCTGAGGAAGCCGCCGATGTGCGTGGCGCTGTAACCGAAGACTATCAGAAGCAGCTTGAGCAGAATTGGGTGGCCGATCTTCACAAGAAGTATAAGGTAAAGGTCAACAAGAAAGAAGTCAACAAGCTTAAGAAAGCTATGAAATAATCAATCAACTCAAAACTATCGCAGTCCGCAATCGGAATCTAAAAGATTCACATTGCGGACTGCTAATTTTATATTGACATCTTACGTCCGGAGCGTAAGACGCGGGTGACTTGATAATCAGTACTTGATGCGAGGTTCAAGTTCCTTAGCCTGCTCGACCATCTTTGCAATTTCGCTCTCGGAGGGAACGCGGTTGCAGAGATTTTTAACTTCATTGACTTCCATGCACTTAGCGTGGAGATTAGCAGGCACACGGTGACGGAGCTCTTTTACGGTATCTACGCCTGCGGCTTCAAGCAGCTCGGCGAATTGACCGGCGATGCCTTTAATACGGAATAGGTCAGCGTGGTTAGCCCACTTGAGAATAAGCTTTTCGGAAATACCCGTCTCTTCAGCGAGTTTTTCACGTCCCTTTTTGGTATCTGCCTTATCAAGCAGGTCGTCGGTTGTCTTTACTCCGGCGGCTTCGAGTTTTTCAGCGTATACGCTGCCGATGCCTTCAATTTCGTCGATTTTGTAAGCCATAATTTGTTTGTATTTAGGGTAAATAATTGTTACGTGAGTGTAATTGTCTTTACATCTTTATAACAATCAGGGTTATAAAAAAGTTTTAGGCTCAATAATCTTTTTTCTTAATTAGCCATACAGCGCATCCATTGCGGCATTAAGACGCGGTATCGGGTCTGAAAAATGATTACCGGGAACACTCTTAAACTCAGCTTTAATGCCGGCATCTCGCAATATCGTAATGACTTCCCGGGTATCAACGGCGACCGATTGAAATTCTTTGACATTGGCTTTAGCTTCCTGATCTCCAAGCAGGAAGAATCCGCTACCGGTCTTAATCGGGATATTTATATGCTTCATCCAATCTACAAAACCTTCATACCAGAAAGAGCCTGATAATGAGGCGATACTTGTAAATGTGTCGCATACCATCCACTGCCAAAGAGCAAAGAGGCCTGACATTGAAACGCCTATGAGACTGCGAGTTACATTATTTTTAATACCAATTGCTGACTCTACTTGAGGTAAAACTTTAGTCTGCAAAAGCGATAAGAATTGTGGCGATTCACCCTTGAAATCCACATCACCGGCGGGAACGCCTTTAGCAGGCCATGGGCTAAACACATTCTGCCAATCCATGCCGGTGATAACTACTAAGGTTGTGTCGTATTTTTCAGCCGCATCATCAATCCATTGATTCAGCATATCCATAGGGTAGAGAATATAGGCGATACGTGAATTGTTTATGCCGCTGCTTACGGTGCATTTTAGATTGCCAATTTGATATTGTTTCATAACTTAAAATTATTTCTATAATAAGAAGGATTTTGTTGCGGGACTTGTTCACGTATACATTAAATTGTAATGCTTAATCGTTTGAAAAAACTCACAGCATCTCAGCCCGAAAAAATAACAAAGTCTAAGTCCAATTCCAAAACGACTAATCCCGGTAATACTCTATAATAATTCTGGTACGCGGAAATTTTACATAATAGTAATTATGAAACATTATATTTATAGGCTAACTCATATCCGCGGATGCACTCCTATCACTAAGAACTTATCGCGATTTTGCGATTTCGGGATACGCTGGCTCTTTAGTCACACTATTTTGATTGACCTACAAATATTTCCATTAACTTTGCAAAAAATTTCATCATGAATACTTCGTTAGCAAATATTCTCATCGTAGGAATTGGAAGCTGTCTTGGTGGCATGTCGCGCTACCTTGTCAGCAAAGGAATGCAAGCGCTGTGCCACACAATGTTTCCCTGGGGAACATTTATCGTAAATGTATTAGGGTGTTTTATCATTGGCCTTGTCTACGGATTCATGGATAAAGGCTGCAATTTGAGCGACGGATTGCGATTGTTTCTCACCGTGGGATTTTGTGGCGGATTCACTACATTCTCCACGTTCATGAATGAAAACTACCTTTTATTCAATAGTTCAGAGCATTTTACAGTAATCCTTTACGCTTTAGCAAGTCTTGTCGCAGGATTCCTCATGCTTTACATCGCGTACTATCTTACTCATTTATAGAAGATTATAGAGGGCATGAACCGCTGAAATCGGTCACGCCCTCTACCCTATTTTTGCAAATATTTCCTATTATCTGACGAGAATTTTCTTACCGTTTACTACATATACGCCCGGTTGTAACGGGCGACGATGCTCTACCCCTTTCAGGTCGTAGACTGTACCTTCACGTTCTTCATCAGTGGAAACTTCTGAGAGGCTACTTGCCTGACTTTCAATCTTGAAGTGGATTATACCTGATATATCCTTGCCGCCGTCATAAGCGGTGCACAAATATTCACCGTCGGCCAGGCGGCTCAGATCAGCGTGAAATTCTATCACTTTCTTCTCGCCTGTAGTGAGATACACGGCGTCGGCACCCTTGGAATAAATATCATCACCTCCCCATCCGTGGAATATGTCGATATGCGGTGCGCCGTAATAATAGCCGTCCTCGCAATTTACTGTAATTGCAAAAACCACATCAGCGGGATCTGATACAGGATTAGGTGTAACCATCTTGAAATCAGTATATGTAACCATGTCTTTTACAGGTGCGGGAGAGATTGTAAGACTTATGGGCGTGCTTATCGCCACACCTGTCCTGTCTTTAAATACGAGATTATATTCTCCTGCTGCAATAGCACCTCCTCCTGTTGCCTTAAACGTAGCCATATAGTCGGAAATTTCCAGCGTTTCGCCGGGCATCACATCCACAGGACGGAATACCGAACTTGCCACGACCTTTCCGGTAGCATCGGTGAGATAAGGAGTCACATCACTGTAAAATTCGAGATCACCCATATTTTTCACGCTGAATATCAACGGGAAACTATGGTCATCATACATAATCTCGGGGAACTTCACATCCACTACCTCCACATTTGCAGGGGCCTGGTCGGTGAATTTTGCAATTCCACCGCTTACCACAGCTGTTATCTTAGCGGGCAAACCTACGGGCATTCTTACGTCAACCCACTTACCGTCGGCATGCAGCGCGGGAGTAATAGTATAAGTGCCGTCGGCCAGATGCGGGAATGTAACCTGAAGGTCTTCACGCCCATATTCGGGACCGAAACCACCCATGTCGGGACCTTGGACGAAGATGGGGTCGCCACCATCAGCCGGCGTAAATTTCATACCGAGCCGCGTACCGGATGGCAAACTGTAGAGACTGTAGTTAAAATACGAGCCGGTGCAACGGAAAGGTTGACCTTCCTTAATCTCGTCGACATCGCTTTTAAAAGCTGTGCTGTTGGTCACGAGGTAAATTTTTTCGTCACCTTCCTGCGCAGGACGGAAATTAAGCAGAGCACTTTGACTCGAATTGAATCCGCCGGCACCACCGCCCACGCCCAGATCATCGGGATTCAGTGCCGTGAGAAGGAAATAACCGTTGCTGAGGCCTCCCCACCCCCAATTGAAATGGAAATATCCGTCGGAGCTATAGCCGTCACATATAAATTGATGACCGCCGGCAGTTCCGGCACCGCTGTACAATACAGGTTGGCCTTTTGCAAGATCAGCATAGATCATATTTTCCCACTCGTCGAGCCCGTAATACACTCGCCCGGGAAGATACATCGAGGGAGAATAACCGAATATGTCAATCAGCTGGATGCCCATGGTAATCGTAGCCGCCCCACTTCCGCCGGGCTGATAATACATATCCACGCTTACACCGCAACCATACATGAGTTCGGCCACGGCCTGACGATTTTCGTAAGGAGTCGTGCGGTCGTAGGTGTCGAGCATAAGATCCCACTTAAATGGATGATTCTCATAGTCAAAAGTGAGTGTCTCTTCACCTTTGCTCCAGTGATATGAATGTTGGCCTTTACCGCGCTCGGGATAGTTGTAATATTTCATAGCCTGCGCCATAGCCGTGGCCACACATCCGGTTACCGTCTCATGGCCATCAACCTTCGGGCAGTCAATATTATAGGGCCACTCCTGATTCCAAAGAGTCTTGATAAGAGGCTCAATCTCCTTACGCTCTGTGCGGGCAGCAGGTGAAGATTTTCTCTCGGGAAGCGTCTTGAGATAGTCAAGTTCGCTATTATAGAATTCAAGCCATTCCTTAAACGCGGGATTTCCTTCGGTAGAAAAGCTCCCCGAGTCAGCATAACCAAGCACTGCCGGCGCTCTATCGTCGTCAGGGAGTATCAGAAAACCATCGGCAGTATCGAACACATATAAATTACGTATAGTCTGAGCATAACGAGGCGGCGATTTCATTCCGACCGACTGACGGAAACCTGAGCGGCTGATGCGCTCCAGGGCTTGCTCTGGCATAACCGTGGCTGCCTCAGTCACCACTGCAGCGCCTGTTAAGAGAGCTGTGAGGAAGAACTTTTTTACCATAGGAATTAATCATAAATAGATAGTTATACATAATAGACTATGAATTAGGCAAAAAAGTTCAGTCGTAGATATAAAAAAGTCGCCGCTGTCTCTTCAACGAGAAATGCGGCGACCGAGCTTTTTTTATCGAATTACTTATTGATCTTTTTGGGCTTGCGCTCTTTGATACGGGCCTTTTTGCCGGTGAGCTTACGCAGATAGTAAAGTTTTGCGCGGCGCACCTTACCAAGCTTGTTGACGGTGATTGAATCAATGAAGGGCGATTCGATGGGGAAGATACGCTCTACACCTACGTTGTCGCTGATCTTACGCACGGTGAAGCGCTTCTTGCTGCCTTCGCCTGAAATGCGGATTACAACACCACGATACTGCTGGATACGCTCTTTGTTACCCTCCTTGATGCGATAAGCCACTGTGATGGTATCGCCGGGAGCAAAGTCCTCAAAACGCTTGCCGGTTGCAAATGCTTCTTCAGCAATCTTAATTAAATCCATTTCGATAAATATTTAAATGTTAACATTTTATGCAATATGCCGGGCTGCACGTCCCGACAGAGATTGCGATTTCGGGTGCAAAAGTAATAAATTTTCTCATTATTAGCAAATTGCATGCAGTATTTTTTTTGCACAAAAATATCCGGAAAGACTCTTTTGGCCTGCTACAGGCGCGGGAATCTGTCCGGATTATAAGGTTGAGGCTGACTAAATCAGAGCATGGGAGCTATGAAAGCAGCCACATCGGTATCGCCGAAGAAGTCAGCAAATGTAAGCCATACGAGCAGAAGGATTATCAGGATAATAGCACCTATAGCTACCCAGAGGGAAGTGGATTTTTTGGATTCTTTTTTCATAACGATATGTTTTGATAGTTGAAATGTTGTACAAAGATAACTCTTTTCGAGGGGAAATGGTTCGATTTTCAGTAAATTTTCGTAACTTTGCAGAAAATGGGACGACTTTTAGCTATAGATTACGGACGCAAGCGATGCGGCGTGGCGGTGACCGACACGCTGCAGATCGTGGCTACCGCTCTTGCTACGGTTCCGTCAGGCCAGCTCGTAAAGTTTCTTACCGATTACACTCACAGCGAGCAGGTTGACCAAATAATTATAGGTCTACCCCGCACCATGACAGGCGAGCCTTCGGAATCCATGCGTTATATCAATCCGGCCGTGGGTCAGATAAGAAAAGCCCTGCCCCACATCCCGGTCACTTTCAGCGACGAGCGATTCACCTCTGTCCTCGCCCACCGCGCCATGATTGACTCGGGCGTAAAGAAAATGGATCGCAGGGACAAGGGCGCTATTGACCGCATGTCGGCCGTAATAATTCTCAACGATTACCTCCAGTCACGACAATTAAACACTCAACCATAAAATGAAATTACCAGTATATGTATACGGACATCCCGTGCTCCGTAAAATATCCAACGATATTACACCTGATTATCCCGGGCTGAAAGAGCTCGTAGACGCCATGTGGGTTACGATGTATGAATCGGAAGGTGTGGGTCTGGCCGCTCCGCAGATAGGTCGCAACGATCGTATTGTGGTCATTGACGCTGACCCTGTAAAAGATGTATATCCTGAATGTGCCGGACGGAAATTCACTCTCATCAATCCGCAGGTGGAAGTGCTCGACGGCGAGACTGTGACCCGCTCCGAGGGTTGCCTTTCACTCCCCGGCATTTCGGAAAACGTGCCCCGCGTGGAGCATATCCGCCTCAAGTGGGTAGATGAAAACTTCGAGCCTCACGAGGAAGAAATATCAGGATTCCTTGCCCGCATAGTTCAGCACGAGTGTGACCATCTCGAAGGAAAGCTGTACATCGACCACATCTCGCTCATTCGCAAGCAACTTATAAAAGGAAAACTTAATAATATGATACGCGGGCGCGTGGCCGTGGACTATCCCGTGCGCTTCGCCCCTAAAAAATAATACGAATATGGCCGACGATAAAAAAATCATTTTCTCGATGGTGGGCGTCAGCAAGACTTACCCTCCTCAGAAACAAGTTCTCAAAAACATTTACCTGTCGTTTTTCTACGGTGCCAAAATCGGTATCATCGGTCTTAACGGCTCGGGTAAATCTTCATTGCTTAAAATCATAGCCGGTATCGACAAGAGCTATCAGGGCGAAGTGGTGTTTTCACCCGGCTACACCGTGGGGTATCTCGAACAGGATCCCAAGCTCGATCCCGATAAGACTGTGATAGAAGTAGTGCGCGAAGGCGTGCAGCCCGTGATGGATCTCCTTGCCGAATTTGATAAGGTCAACGAGTCATTCGGCGACCCCGAAGTACTTGAAGATCCTGATAAGATGGAAGCACTCATGGCTCGCCAGGCCGAGCTGCAGGATAAGCTCGATGCTGCCGACGCTTGGAATATTGACTCCAAACTTGAGCGCGCTATGGATGCGCTTCAGTGTCCGCCCGACGATCAGAAAATCGCCACCCTCTCGGGAGGTGAACGACGCCGCGTGGCGCTGTGCCGCCTGTTGCTTTCGCAACCCGACGTGCTCCTTCTCGATGAGCCCACCAACCACCTTGATGCCGAGTCGATCGACTGGCTCGAACAGCATCTCCAGCAGTATCCCGGTACCGTAATCGCCATTACCCATGACCGCTACTTCCTTGACCACGTGGCCGGATGGATTCTTGAACTTGACCGCGGCGAAGGTATCCCCTGGAAAGGCAACTACTCATCATGGCTTGACCAGAAGACCAAGCGCATGGCTCAGGAAGAGAAGCAGGCAAGCAAGCGCCGCAAGACTCTTGAGCGCGAGCTTGAATGGGTAAGGATGGCACCTAAAGCTCGTCAGGCCAAGGGCAAAGCCCGTCTGGCATCTTACGACCGTATGCTCAACGAAGACCAGAAAGAGCGCGAAGAACGTCTCGAAATCTACATCCCCAACGGTCCTCGCCTCGGCTCGAAAGTTATCGAGGTACAGGGTCTTACAAAGGGTTTTGAGCACAAGCAGCTTTTCAAGGATCTTTCTTTCACATTGCCTCAGGGCGGTATCGTAGGTGTAATCGGCCCCAACGGTACAGGAAAGACTACCCTTTTCAAGCTCATCATGGGCATGGAAAAACCTGACGCCGGTACTTTTGACGTGGGCGAGACCGTCAAGATAGCTTATGTGGACCAGACTCACCATGACCTTCTCCCCGAAAAGTCAGTATACGAAGTTATTTCGCAAGGTGTGGAGTCGTTCCGCATGGGTGGTCGCGACGTGAATGCTCGCGCTTACCTGTCGCGATTCAACTTCACCGGAGCTGACCAGGAAAAGAAGATCGGCGTACTCTCGGGCGGTGAGCGTAACCGTCTCCATCTTGCCATGGCCCTTAAAGAGGAAGGCAACGTGCTCCTGCTCGACGAGCCGACCAACGATATTGACGTCAACACCCTCCGCGCGCTTGAAGAAGGTCTTGAAAACTTCGCGGGATGCGCCGTTGTGGTTAGTCACGACCGCTGGTTCCTCGACCGTATCTGCACCCACATCCTTTCGTTTGAAGGCGACGGAAATGTGGTATTCTACGAAGGCTCGTATTCTGACTACGAAGACTACAAGCGAGCCCACAACGACGGCAAAGAACCTACCCGCCGCCGCTACCGCAAGCTTATGGACTGACCTCTATTCCACTTACTCTGCATGAAAGGACATCGCCTCGCGGTGTCCTTTTTTTATTAAAGGAGTGAGACAGAACTACAAACGGTACCGTTTTGCGGCGGTTTTTAACCGGTTTGTAACAAAATTTTGTAGAATTGAGAAAAAATTTTATCTTTGCGGCCACCTTACTACTTTATTCATAACATTTATTATTATCAAGTGAATATGCCCTTACCCTCCGACCCCGCTATTCTGCTGAGCTATCTCAACATGAAGCTTCGTGATGACTATGACTCGGTAGAACAGATGTGTGACGACCTTGACATAGAGCCCGAGGAATTGAATAAGGCTCTCGACAAGGCCGGGCTGGAGTATTTCCCCGAAGGTAAGCGATTCACGTTTAAATCCTAATTTCCTCTAATACCATGCATGAAGATATAACCGACCTCTTCCAGCAGATTCTCACTCAATATGATAGTGTAGACATCGCCGAAGCCGAATTTAAAAAGATGATGCACGAAGACCCCGAGCTGCATAGCGCCTACCGTGATTGGTGTCATGAAGTGGGGAGTTCGGAAAAGCGCGGCTTCCTCGATTATTGCGAGGAGTATATCGACTCGCGGGAATCCATCTGGGATAATCTCAGGGAATTTGAAGATGAATAAAAAGAAAAATATGACTCGGGTGATGCCGGCCGAGTGGGAATCCCATCAGGCAATACTCATGGCGTGGCCCAACGAGAATACTGATTGGGTGGATATACTGCCCGAAGTTACAGCCTGCTATAAAGAAATCATCACGCACCTGCTTGAGCATGAGCGCGTGATACTCATTGCTCCCGACGGTTGCAATCCGCTCCCTACCCACCCTAATCTCACCGTCATCCGGCTGCCTTATAACGATACTTGGACGCGCGATTACGGCCCTATAACTATAAAGGAGGACGACGGTTCATTGCGTTACCTCGACTTCGCATTCAACGGCTGGGGACTGAAATTTGCTTCTGACCGAGACAATCTTGTCGCCTCACGGCTATGTCACCTCTTGGGACTCCCGAGAGAGAATCATTTAGGATTCGTGCTTGAAGGCGGCTCTATAGAAAGCGACGGAAAGGGCATTATTCTTACTACCGCCACTTGCCTTGAATCGCCCAACCGTAACGGAGACCTTTCGCGCGGCGAAATTGAGAATCAGCTCATCGAGGCGCTTGGCGCCCGACATATTTATTGGCTCGAATGTAACCCGCTTCAAGGCGACGATACCGATGCTCACATTGATACGATAGCCCGTCTCGCCCCCGATCACCATATATTATATGTGGGATGCGACGATCCGGAGAATGTCAACTATGAAAATCTTAAGTCGATAGAAGAGCAACTAAAGTCATTCCGCCTTCCTGACGGCAACCCTTTTAAACTTGTCGCTCTCCCCTCTCCCGATGACATCGACGGCAATCCCGCAACGTATGCCAACTATCTTGTCACCCCCTCGGCAGTACTTGTGCCCACTTATGGCCAGCCTGACAACGATACCCGTGCCCTCGACGCTATCCGTAGTGTATACAATGACCGCGAGATTATAGGTATCGACTGCCGTGCTCTTATAAAGCAACATGGTTCGCTCCACTGCGCCACCATGCAACTTCCTATCCAATAAACGTAAAATTATGCTTCGCACAGGAATTATTCAGACATATTGCACCTCTTCCGTTGCCGACAACCGTCGACGTCTCGGCGAAAAAATTTCAATCTTGGCCGAGGCCGGAGCCCAACTCATAGTCCTTCAGGAACTTCACGATTCGCTTTACTTCTGCCAGACTGAGAATGTAGCCAACTTTGACCTCGCCGTAGAAATACCCTCGGAAGCTACTGATTTCTACGCCGAGAAAGCACGTGAACACGGCTGTGTGATAGTGACATCAATGTTTGAGAAGCGCGCGCCCGGGCTTTACCATAATACAGCAGTAGTATTTGAGAAAGATGGCTCGATAGCCGGCCGCTACCGCAAAATGCACATTCCCGACGACCCTGCATATTATGAAAAGTTTTATTTCACGCCCGGCGATCTTGGATTCGAGCCAATCGACACCTCTGTGGGACGTCTCGGTGTACTCGTATGCTGGGATCAGTGGTACCCAGAAGCCGCCCGCATGATGGCACTTCGCGGTGCTCAGATGCTCATCTATCCTACTGCTATCGGGTGGGAATCCACTGACACTGACGATGAAAAAGCCCGTCAGCGCGAGGCATGGATGACCGTGCAGCGCGGTCATGCCGTAGCCAACGGACTGCCCGTAGTCACCGTCAATCGCGTGGGTCATGAGCCCGACCCCTCACAGGTCACCGGAGGCATACAATTCTGGGGTACAAGCTTTATCGCCGGCCCCCAGGGTGAAATCGTATTCCAGGCATCGGAAACCGAAGAGACGATGGTGGTAGTTGACGTTGACCTCAAGCGATCCGAGCAGGTAAGACGCTGGTGGCCTTTCCTGCGCGACCGACGCATAGATGAATTTGAAGGTCTGACAAAGCGCTTCCTGGATTGAAAACCGAGCCTTTCATATCAGCTCCGTCGTCATATCTCCGATTCACAATGCTGATATGGATGATCACGCGAGGATGGCTGCTGTTCATTCCTCTTGTCATAATAGTGGCACTTGCCGCAGGACTTAAGGATGTGCGTTGGGCTATAGTTGCGGTGACTTATCTGCTGGTATGTGTGCCCATGATTCTTACGCCGGTAATTTTAAGCCATATTCTCACCCCTAAAGCACGGCGCCAGCTTGCTCTTAAAAGCGTCAGAATAGATTCCCAAAAGAATCTTATCTTGACATATTTCGAAAAGAGCCCTGAAGACGAAAGCCTTATTGAAACTGACAGCGAGACAATCCCTTTCGCTGACATTAAAGCCTTCTTTCATTTATTTTCCACTACGGTAGTGTGGCTTAAGACGCCCAAAATCCAACTGATACTAATTCCCGATTAAAATTTCACTCATTATGATTAAGAACCTATATCCATCAACCATCATTGCACTCGCGCTCATAGTGCTCGGCCTGTGCCTGAAAAGCGGTATCGACAATTTTGCCGGAAAAGACCGTAAAGTTACCGTCAAGGGACTTTCGGAAATCGAGGTCAAGGCTGACCATGTGATTTGGCCTATTCAGACTACTGAAGTCGGCAACAGTCTGCCTGTTCTCTACGACAAAATCGCACAGACCCGCGAAGTTATCACCAAATTTCTTACTGACAACGGCATCAACGACAGTGATATTACCATCGTAGCGCCGGAAGTCACTGACATGAATGCCAACCAATATTCAAGCAACCGTCCGGAATATCGCTACATCATTACCTCGGGTCTCACCGTGTCGACCGGCGATGTGGAGACGGTGAGAAATCTCGTCAATCGCGTGGGTGAACTTCTTAAAGAGGGCATAGCCGTAACTACAGGCACTTACAACACCCGCCTGACCTACGAGTACATGTCGTTTGCCGACATGAAACCAAAAATGATGGCTGAGGCAATAGCCAATGCCCAGACCACCGCCGAGCAGTTTGCCGAAAACTCCCACAGCAAGCTCAATAAAATAGTATCGGCTGACCAGGGTCAGTTTTCGATCTACGACCGCGACGACAATACGCCCTATATCAAGCGAGTGCGCGTAGTCACCACTGTCACTTATTCCCTTAAAGACTGATAAGATCAGAAGAAAAATAATCCGCATGGATTGTGGCGCCAACGGTCACACTCCATGCGGATTGTCTATGTAAACTTATAAACTGCCTTTATCAGATTTCGCGCGAAATCAGTTCGCACCACTCGTTGATGCGTCGCGCGGTTATTTCGGGATGATTGGTAGTGTCAACGAGAAGACCTACTGCAAGATCGCCTACCATGGCTTCAGAATGATTAAATTCCAGGCCATCCACATTATACTTTGCGATGAAGTTGGCACCGGTATTGCGGAGCTTGTAGTACATCTCGCCCACGGCATTACAGAAAGTATCTTTCATCTGCTCGTCGCCTACTCCGAAGAGGGCTACATCCTTGCCGCGGAGATCCACCATCTCAAGACCGTCCATAAATTCAGCCATGTCGCCTTGCATGTCACCGTCGCCCCAAGTGCTCGATCCTAAAATAATTACATCGTAGTCACCCACGGCCGAAGGTGCAGTCTTGGCAACATCTTTCACATCGTCGGCTTTTACGTTTAACACTTTTGCTATTTCCTGAGCTACCTCGGCAGTGTTGCCGGTAGTAGTGCCGTAAAATATTCCAATCTTTTTCATAACAGTCAGTATAATTAATCTATTTTCTGAAATTATAACAATCACGGCGCCTTGATTGTTTCACATTTGACCTCTCTGGCATGAATTTTGTTATATCATGCGATGACAACCGGCAATAAAAAACTTATTTTTTAATTCTTTATTTTGCATTAATCAATTTTTTTTATAATTTTACATTGAGATTTCCGCGGTCAGCCGGTCAGGGAAATCCCAATGGAATCAAAACTAACCAAAACGTAATATGAACAACGATTTTAGAAACTATGCAGTGAAGCATCTTGGCATGAATGGACTGGCACTCGACCAGTACATGAATGCTACGTCGGCGGCAACCGGAGGCCCGTCTACCGTCACCTCTTCCTACATCTCGCCTACTATCATTGAAGAGCGTCAGCTCAACGTGGCTCAGATGGACGTGTTTTCACGCCTCATGATGGACCGCATCATCTTCCTCAGCACTGATGTCAACGACTATACTGCCACCGTGGTGCAGGGTCAGCTCCTCTATCTTGACTCCGTAGATCCCGGTAAAGACATTTCCATCTATATCAACTCTCCCGGCGGATCTGTTATCGCAGGTCTGGGTCTGTATGACACCATGCAGCATATCAAGAGCGACGTGTCGACAATCTGTATAGGTATGGCCGCTTCTATGGCTGCCGTGCTCCTCGTGGCCGGTGCCCATGGCAAGCGTCTGGCTCTGCCCCACTCCCGCGTCATGATCCACCAGCCTCTGGGCGGTGTTCAGGGTCAGGCTTCGGATATCGAGATCACAGCCCGCGAGATTCTTAAGTACAAAGAAGAACTCTATAAGATTATCGCCGACCACTCAGGCATGTCGCTTGAAAGAATCGAGCGCGATGCTGATCGTGACTACTGGCTCACAGCACCCGAAGCCAAGGAATACGGCATGATCGACAATGTTCTTTATCCGTCACACAACAAGTAATTGATGGCAAAGAAAGGTCAAAATACATTTGAACCCGTCTGTTCGTTTTGCGGCGAGGCTCCGACAGGTGACAACCTGTTGGTGCCGAGCCCTATTTTTAATGGAGCCTACATCTGTCTCGACTGCGTGAATCGCATCGACGCCATGGTGAAGGATATCCAAAATATGGAAAAGGCGGAAGCATCCAAGTCACGCGCCGGAAAGAAATCGGGCAAGGCCGGGGACAAGATTCCCACTCCTCGCGAGATATGCGCTTTCCTCGATGAGTATGTGATAGGTCAGGACGACGCCAAGAAATATCTCTCCGTGGCTGTATACAATCACTATAAGCGTCTGGCTCAGGATAAGGATGATGTAGATATCGAGAAGAGCAACATTATCATGGTGGGTCCTACCGGTACCGGCAAGACTCTTTTAGCCAAGACAATAGCACGTCAGCTCGACGTGCCTTTCGCCATAGTTGATGCCACGGTGCTCACCGAGGCCGGCTATGTGGGAGAGGATATCGAGAGCTTGCTCGTGCGCCTGCTTCAGGCCTGCGACTACGATGTAGCCAAGGCTGAGAAAGGTATCGTGTTTATCGACGAGATTGACAAGATTGCGCGTAAAAGCGACAATCCTTCCATCACGCGTGACGTGTCGGGTGAAGGCGTGCAGCAAGGTCTGCTCAAGCTCCTTGAAGGCAGTGTGGTCAACGTGCCGCCAAACGGTGGCCGAAAGCACCCCGAGCAGAAGATGATCGCCGTTGACACCAAAAACATTCTCTTTATATGTGGAGGTGCTTTTGACGGTATCGAGCGCAAGATTGCCCACCGTCTCAACACTCACGTGGTGGGATTTACCGGCACAGATACCCGCGCTAAGGTCGACCGCGACAACTACCTGCAATATGTGGCTCCGCAGGACTTGAAGTCGTTTGGTCTCATACCCGAAATCATAGGCCGACTCCCGGTGCTCGTGCATCTCGATCCCCTCGACCGCGAGGCACTTCTGCGCGTGCTCACCGAACCCCGCAACTCTATCGTAAAACAGTATGAAAAGCTCTTTGCGATGGACGGTATCAGTCTCCGGTTTACCCCTGAGACGCTCGAATTCATAGTCGACAAAGCTATTGAGTACAAGCTCGGTGCACGAGGTCTGCGCTCCATAGTAGAGACGATTATGATAGACCCTATGTTTGAATCCCCCTCTTCAGGCAAGAAAGAGCTCGTGATAACTCGCGAGTTTGCCGAAGAGAAACTTCGTAATGCCTATTTCAACGAATAGTATCAAATAACATCTCATCCTCACAACCCACAGCGGTTCTTTCACCGGCCCGCGCGGCAAGTGAAAGAATCACAATTAGAATCCCCCCTCGACCCGATTATGACATTAGTAAACAAATCAGCTCTCCACGTCGCCCTCAAGACTCACTTCGGTTTTGATGCTTTTAAAGGTAACCAGGAAGCAATCATGACCAGCCTTCTTGACGGTAATGACGTGTTTGTGCTAATGCCTACAGGCGGTGGCAAATCACTCTGCTACCAGCTGCCCGCTCTTATGATGCCGGGCACTGCCATAGTGATTTCGCCTCTTATCGCCTTGATGAAAAACCAGGTTGATGCCATCCGCAATATCAGCGAGAAGGATCATGTAGCCCACTTCTTGAACTCGTCGCTCACCAAGGCAATGATAGATCAGGTAAAGAGCGACATTACCGAGGGTCGCACCAAGCTGCTCTATGTAGCTCCCGAGTCGCTCACCAAGGAGGAAAACATCGAGTTTCTGAAAAGTGTCGACATATCGTTTTTCGCCGTCGATGAGGCTCACTGTATCTCGGAGTGGGGTCACGATTTCCGCCCCGAGTACCGCCGCATCCGTCCTATAATCAATGAGATAGGTCAGCGCCCCGTGATAGCTCTTACCGCTACGGCCACCCCTAAGGTGCAGCACGATATAAAGAAAAATCTCGGGATGCTTAATGCGCTGGTATTCAAGTCGTCATTTAACCGCGAGAATCTCTACTATGAGGTCAGGCCCAAGACGACCAATATTGACCGTGACATCATCCGCTTCATCAAGAATCACGAGGGGAAATCAGGTATCATTTACTGCCTGTCGCGAAAGAAAGTAGAAGAACTGACTGAAATACTTCAGGTCAACAATATCAAGGCTCTACCCTACCACGCCGGTATGGACAGCGCCACCCGCTCGGCCAATCAAGATGCCTTCCTTCAGGAAGATGTCGACGTGATCGTGGCCACGATAGCTTTCGGTATGGGAATTGACAAGCCCGACGTAAGGTTTGTGATCCACTATGAGATGCCCAAGTCACTCGAAGGCTATTATCAGGAGACCGGCCGCGCCGGTCGCGACGGCGGCGAAGGAGTGTGCGTCACTTTCTATTCGGCCAAGGATCTGCAGAAGATGGAAAAATTCATGCAGGGCAAGCCGGTGGCCGAGCAAGAAATCGGCCGTCAGCTGCTGCTTGAGACGCAATCCTATGCCGAGTCGAGTGTGTGTCGCCGTAAGTCGCTTCTATATTATTTCGGTGAAGAATTTCTTGAAGACAACTGTGGTAATTGTGACAACTGTTTGAATCCCAAGAAAAAAGTGGAAGCAAAAGACGAACTTTGTGCCGTCATCGAAACGGTGATGGCTCTGAAAGAGAAATTCAAGGCCGAGTATGTCATCGACGTTATGCTTGGCCGCGAAACATCCGATATAAAATCCTATCATCATGACGAGCTTGAAGTATTTGGCTGCGAGGAAAAGAGCGACGATAAGTTGCTCGGCGCAGTGATACGTCAGGCAGTCATCAACGGCTATCTCGAACGCGACATCGAAAACTTCGGTCTTCTTCGCGTCACTGATGCTGGTAAGAAATTCCTTAAGCGTCCGGGCTCGTTTAAAATCGTGGAAGACAATGATTTTAATGAGGAGCCGGAAGAATCTACAGTTAAGTCAGGTGCTTCGTGTGCGGCTGACCCCGAGCTTTACAGCATCCTCAAAGACCTGCGCAAGAAGATAGCCAAAGAACTAAAACTCCCTACCTACGTGATATTTAACGATGCATCGCTTGAAGCAATGGCTACTACGTATCCCATCTCGCTTGAAGAGCTGCAAAATATTCCCGGTGTAGGTGCAGGTAAAGCCAAGCATCATGGCGAGGAATTTATAAAGGTTATCAAGCGCCATGTGGAGGAAAACGAGATAGAGCGCCCCGAGGACATGCGTGTGCGCAGTGTGGCCAACAAATCCAAGCTAAAAATCTATCTCATCCAAGCCATTGACCGCAAGATACCCTTGCCCGAAATAGCGCGTGCCAAGGGACTTGAATATTCAGAGCTCCTTGATGAAATCGAGGCTATAGTGTATTCGGGCACGAAAATCAATCTTAACTATTTTATCGACGAGGAAATCGACGAGGATACCCAGGAGGATATTTTCGAGTATTTCAAGGAGAGCGAAAGCGACGACATCAACGAAGCCTATAAGGAACTCGGCAGCGAATACAGCGAGGAGGACATCAGGCTTGTGAGAATCAAATTCCTTTCCGAAATGGGCAACTGATATTTCAGCATAATCATGAGCAATATTATCGAGTATTCTGAAGTGGAACTTCATCGCAAGGATCTTGTGGTGATGAAGCACGTGAATCTGAAGATTCAAGAGGGCCAGTTTGTATATCTCTTAGGCAAGGTGGGCTCCGGTAAGTCATCGCTCATGAAATCAATGTATGCCGAAGTACCTATCTTTTCAGGGTCGGCATGCGTGCTTGACTATCAGCTGGCATCCATCAAGCGTAACAAGATTCCCTTCCTCCGCCGCGAGATGGGAATAGTGTTTCAGGACTTCCAGCTGCTCCACGACCGCACAGCTTATTCCAATCTTCTTTTCGTGCTTCAGGCTACCGGCTGGACTGACAAGACTGAGATGGCTGAACGCATTGAGAAGGTGCTTCGCAACGTGGGTATGCTCAATAAGAGCTACAAGATGCCCCACGAACTCTCGGGCGGTGAGCAGCAACGTATAGCCATTGCCCGTGCAATGCTCAATAATCCACGCATAATCCTTGCCGACGAACCTACCGGCAATCTCGACCCCGCTACGGGTGAAGCGATTGTCAGTCAGTTGCATGCCATTTCCCGCTCGGGCACCACTGTGATTATGGCTACTCACAATCACAGCTTCGTGTCAAGATTCCCGGGACGGGTGATGAAATGCGAGAATAAACAATTAATTGAAGAATCTTACTGAATATGTTGACTTACAACACTCAACTCAAGCCGCTGCGACTCCCCGAGTATGGCCGCAACATCCACCAGATGGTGGAATATTGCGTGTCGATACCTGACCGCGAAGAGCGCAACGTGTGTGCACGCTCCATAATACGTGCGATGGGAAATCTTTTCCCCGCCTTGCGCGATGACCCTGAGGCTGCTCCCAAGTTATGGGATCATCTTGCTATAATGAGCGAGTTTCAGCTTGATATAGATTATCCTTATGAGGTGGTGTCGCCCGACAGCCTTCACACTTTCCCCGAACCTGTGCATTATCCCGGCTCATTCATTCCCATGCGCCATTACGGCAAGCTTATTGTCGACATGGTGGCCAAAGCCTCAGCAATGCCTGAGGGCGAGGAGCGCGATGAGCTTGTGATGATGATTGCCAATCACATGAAGAAATTGCAGATGGCGGTCAATAAGGACGGCGTGGATGATGCGAAGATCTTCAAGGATCTTGCCGAGATGTCTCACGGCTCTATCCGCCTCTCCACTGACACTCATTCACTCAACGATTATAAGATAGCCCCGGCTCCCGCTACGGGCAAAAAGAAGAAGAAAAAATGATTCTGCCGTCATCCATAATCGAGATAGCTGCGCTCAATAAGCCTCACGGCGTCAACGGCGAGCTTTCTGTTTCGGTCGACGATGATATCGATTTCAAGGAATTGAAATGTATCATCGTGGAGATGGATGGTATCTTTGTGCCGTTTTTCGTTGAATCTGTGCGTCCCCGCGGCGCTGCTTCTGTGCTCTTGAAAATCGAGGGTATCGACAACGAGAAAGATGCGATGAAACTTGCCCGCCACACTATTTACGCCCTTAAAGACGACGTGGACTTTGAGGACGCTAATGATGGTGATGGCTTCTACGCTGAGGATATGGTGGGTTTTAAGGTCTCGGATACCGAGGCCGGCGAGATCGGCGAGATAACAGGTGTCAACGATCAGACCGATAATATTCTTTTCATCGTCACCCGGCCTGACGGAACGGATATATTTATTCCCGTGGCCGAGGAGATGATAGTGGAAATAGATCCTGAGGCAAAATCGTGTGTGATGAATCTCCCTCAGGGATTGCTTGAACTTTGAAAATAGACTGAATTATGAATGAATTTGACGAAAACGCGGCTGCCCGCTTCATAAATGCTTCGCTCGAAAAGGAGCTCGGTGTGACGTATCCTGACGATGAACTTATCAATATCATCGACATGGTATGGGACTGGTATGACGAAAATGGTTTTACTGACGTTGACTTTGACGACGATGTTGAAGAAGAAGACGATGTAGTGGCTGAGAAGATCGCTGCTTACGTAAAGAAACTCCTTGCCAAAGATGCTGAGTCGCCCGTCGACCCTGCTCACATCCGTGCTATAGTCGACGCCGAAATCCGTTACGAAAACTCTCTTGACCCGCTGGCATGAGATTTCTTGTTGTCATATTGATTTCACTGGCCTGCGCTCTGGGTATGTCAGGTAAAAGTGAGGATCCTTACAAGGATTACGATGAAGCCGTGTTTATGGACCTCGACCTCGACTCCAACCTTATGCTGCCGGCAGTAGACAAGAAAGCTCACCCGGGTGTAACTTCTTACGTGAATCGCGTGGCAACTGATCTTGCCAAGCAGAAGTATATTGTAGACTTGCTGCGGGATGATGAGGTGATACTCATCACGATTCCGTCTGACGAACTTTTTCTACCCAACGATACCCTCCTGAGCCCTACCGCCCCCTCGCGCCTTGCCCCGATTATCAAGCTGCTCAATCCCGGCGACATGTTTAAAGTGGTCTACGGTGTGCACACTGATAATACCGGCTCGGAGTTTTATAATATGGAGCTCGCCCACAAGCGCAACGGCTCTATCTATGATTATCTTCTCGATACCGTCAACGACGACCAGATCGTAATTCCCTACGAATATGGCGACACGGCCCCGATAGAATCAAATAATACCCGTGAAGGACGCAAAGCCAACCGTCGCGTGGAGTTTTATCTTATCCCGGGACCGAAAATGATTACCCTCGCTCGCTCGGGAAAACTACGATAAACTGCCCTGCATGCGTCCTCATACATTCCGAGTCATCTCAGCCATCACCTTGGCGCTTATAGCTATCATAGCGGCTGCGATGGCTATGGCTCTATATGGACGCACGATTGTGGAGTGGTGGAAGCCGGCTTGCGCGTGCTTGGCCGCCGCTTTTATAATAGGATTTCTGCTTCGCGGAACTTTTAAATGGATAATAGGCTGGAAATCATCGGCAAGTTGCACCCTGATTGCCACAGCTGTATTTTTCGTGATATTCAACGGTGTGTTTTACACTGTAAATTTCTATTGTTCTGACAGTGATTCGCTTACTCAACTGTCCGTGGAGGTCACAGACAAATACTCCGAGGAGCATTACCGGGTGAAGCGCGTATCCCGGGGTCGCACTACCCGCGGAGAGAAATACATGGTATATCGTGCCGTAATCGCGTTGCCCGACGGCAGGACAAAAGTTCTCGACGTACCGCTCGACAAATATAGAAACTATCGCATCGGAGAAAAAATCACCCTTGCGGTTGAGGACGGCGCCCTCGGTGCTCCGGTAATCAAAAATCTCAAATTCCCCGTAAGGAAATATCAGCCGGCCGGTCGCCGACACTAATTATCATAACATCAATTCTAATTATCATGCGTCTTACCCTACTAAGTCTACTTACCTTGACATTATCAAATCTCAGTGCTCAAAACACTGATGATTTCGCTTCATTCTTCACCGAAGAAAATACCAACTATACTCAGGATATTACTACCACAGCCGGATGGCATATAGTAAACTGCTGCATCAAGAATATAGGAGATGAGACACTTGCGCCGACTCTTTCAGGTAAAGCCGACTCGCCCGGCACCATCACTTCTCCGGAGATTTCAGGTGGCATTTCCGAGTTGTCGTTTCATTATATGTGCTATTACTCTGATAAGGTTGCTGATGTCACTATCAACATCCTTCAGGATGGAAAGGTGGTAGCCACATACCGGCTTTATAATGACGCCGTTGTACAAAAAGAAGAATATGATTATGCCGTAAGCGAAATCGACCTTGAAGGTGATTTTGTGATTGAATTTGTCAATAATAGTCCTTCGGGGAAGGATGACCGGTATACCATCGATCGCGTCTCGATTTGGGATATTACTTGGAAAAGTAATCCCGAACCATCGCCCGAACCCACACCCGAATATAATGCAATTCAGAAGGATTACAACTACGGCGATAAGATAGAATTTGACAATCCCGAGGGTGTACACATCCTTTACAGTTTCAATACCAAGCCTGACTACGAGAACATATATTCGGGCCCTGAATGGACTACTCCCGAGGAGGCTGAGTACGAAGATGGCGTGACATACGATCACTCCACTCACCCGCTCTTCTATCTCGGCAAGCCCATAAGCGCGCAATATGTAGCGTACGAGCCGGGCAAACTCCCGTCGGAAGTAAATACCCTCGATTACACCACCACTGCTATTCTCGACATCACAGTGTTATCTGATTCACCTGCAACTTACTCTGACCTCTTCGGTCGCAAAGTCTCTGAGCCCATACACGGCAACATTTATATCACGTTCAAGGACGGCTCCGCCACCAAGATACGATATTGATAAAAAGCAATGAGTTCCGCCATAACATTACAGATGCTACTGTGCGGAACTCATTGAATAAATGGGTATTTTAAAATAGAGAAATAAGGAGTAACAAAAGGCTTATACTAAGAATACCGCACCACAATTTTGCCGGCCAACCGGAACCTATCGATATGTCCCTCCAATCTTCGTCTTCGGCCTCATAGTCCTTAATAGCTGAGCCTATCAATGCTCCCAAAACACATCCGGAAATCATACAGAAAGGGCCTCCTACACAACCAATTATAATACCTATTATCGCACCGGCAAACGTATATGTATTCTTTTTCCTTATTTCATGGAAATTGATTACTTCCGTATACCCACCCTTTAGCATTGTCTGCTTATACAAGTCTCTTTCAAGAAGTATAGCCTTGATTCTACAAGTTTGACGCAGATCGGTGAAGGGCGTTACTTTAAGGCTAATAAAAAACATCACCACTCCTGAAAGTAAGGACCAATACCACTTCCAATCAAACACATCCCAGCATAATAAGAAAAAGACCGCTCCGAGCAAGTAAGCATTAATCGTATACAGCTTCACTCTTGAGTCATATTGAGTCTGATTCTTATTAAATTCTGCGATATAGTCGGCTACGGATTCAAGTGTAGGATTAGATTTTACCTTTTGAGAGATAGTATGATGGTCGCCCCCATCTAAAAGGTCAAAATAGGAAGATACGTAATCAAGCGATTCAGGAAATTGGTCGAAATTCTCATAGGGGAAATGTGGAGTAGGATCCAATGATGCGACATCTTCGTCATTGTATTTATCGAGATCGGGAAGACCCATATTAATAGCTGTTGCCATCATTTGCTCGTCAGAAGCCACTAATACATCTACGAGATCAGGCGATTCCAGCACGCCATTCATTACTGACTTCATTCGCTTTACCACCTTAGTCAATGCGTCGCGGTTAGCAATCAGCTTCTCCTCGTCAGAATATTTCTCTTCGATTTTCGCAAGGTCAGATAACAGTACCTCATTGACAGCATACATCGTGGGGTAAGCCATCTCTGTAAATCGCCCTTCTAATGACTCAGTATAAACGGAGATAAGGTAATTAGCTAAGTGAAGTGTATAACAAAGCGAACGTGACACTTCATAATACTCCAATGCACTGTCAACGGTGGGTGAATCGAGGAGCATTGAGTATGCAACATCGAAACCCATATCGGCCAAGGTCTTTATCATTTCGATATAGGGAAGTTTTTCTTCAGCCTCGGCAGCAAATGTGCTTATTACGCCTCTAAGTTGCTGCTCGGTCTGAATGGCTGTCCAAATAGCCCCTGCGCCTTTTACTACCACTCCTGCTGCCATATAGGCTAAAGCAAGCGCCTGATCTTCCTCGCTCGGATTTTTGGTAGCCTCCATTGTTTGGTCGGCCATTTTAAAGCATTCCTGAGCATATTGATTGAATTTTCTATCAACCACCGCAAGCTTTTTAAAGAAGTCACCCAACAGCACTTCAGTGCGGCTTACGAGCTTTAATGTGCCGGTAACTTGCTTTTGAGTGACTTGTTCTTGACGAATGGTGAGAGAGTCGGTATCATTATTCTCTGATTGCATAATAGATAATGCATCTTCAGTAGTCATTGGCTCATCGGCATGAAGATTATTTTCTTTCTGCATTTTTTTGAATTTATCTCCGGGATTCTTGTCTGTAATATCCATTTGATAGCTAAATTAGATGAATGGGATGTCTTGTGTATTTCAACTGTTTAAAAGATTATATGATGTGCTCTGGAAGAGGTTGAGAAGTTGAATTATATGACGTTCTGAATAGTCGATAATGGTCTGGGCAGTGGGATCATCGTCCATTCTTCCCGCTAATTCCCTTACTTCTTCTTGAAGATGGAATATTTGATTAAGAATGCTCTTCAGATTATCGAGTATTCGAGGAGCTGCCTGCTTGAACTTTTCAAGGTCAGTTTTTCTCTCTTCACGAATTATGTCAATTTCATGGCGAAAACCCTTTTCTATGATAGCCAGCTCTTTATAAGTTTGAATAATAAGAGGAGCATTGTTACGTAACTCCACAACTGTTGGTGAGCTGTAGACTTCATTCAGGCGATTCATAGCCATATTGGCTTTTTCTAATAAATTATTATCCATGTTATTAAAAAAATAAAACTATTAACAATCATCAATAAATGCATAAAAAAAGACGCGAAACTGCTTAAGTCCAATTATCGAAAGTCAGGCTCTGGTAAACCGTGGTCAGATAATAAGAAGCAAGCAGTCCCACGCCCTATGCATAGGGGTGCGGAATCGCACTTGCCATTTCTTTCCTGACCGTTATAAAGTTTACCAGACTTTGACTTTCGGATCGGAATGGCTTTCAGTCTACAATGTCTATTGAATACCTTCCGGCACTCGATACAAAGTTATATAAATCTGCAATTTCTTCCAAATCTATTTTTGATTATCAATGTAAAATGAAACATACGGGAGACTGCTTGCCTTAAAACTTAATTAACCGCAAATTTAGATGTATACTTCGCCAAAAATAGTCGTAGTGTTTTATTATTTTTGCAAAAAATATAAATGTTAAGTAAATGCCAACCGAAAATTAAGAATACTGATTATGACCGACCGATTTAAGTTCTGCTTATGGCTTCTCGACAGACTGTCACGTGAAAGAATGACTTTGCAGCAGATTACAGAAGAGTGGCAACATGCTTCTGCTAATAATAAAGAAATAAGGCTTACACCAAGAACTTTTTTACGATACAGAAATCTGGCTGAGGAAATATTTAATGTTAACATTGAATGTTATAAGCCTACCAATCAGTATTGGATAGATACATCCACTATGGATGATATTAGCCGTTGGACCATGAGTGCCCTTCGTCTTCATAATCTCTCTTCGATTTCGGATTTGCATCAAGTAATAATGCTTGAAAACCCACCGGCCGGATCTGAAGTTGTGAAAGAATTAGCCGAAGCTTGCAAAGATAGGCGCGAAGTAAACATAACCTACAAATCGCCATATCAACCGGAGCGGGAATTTACTTTGCTTCCATATTTCCTGCGCCTTTTCAAGCAAAGGTGGTATTTAGTTGGTCGTCAGCATGGTAAAGATTACACCACTTCCCTTGCTATAGAAAGAATAAAAGCTTTCAAAATAGGTGATATATTACAAAATTCCTCACCATTGCCTACGCCTGAAGAATATTATGAAAATAGCTATGGAATAATAGTGCAAGGCAAACCGGAAAGGATTATTATAAGGGCTTTTAGCCCACAGGATACATACTTAAAAGAGGTACCCCTTCATTCTTCCCAAGAAATCGTGGATGAGACTGATGAATGGACCGACTTCTCTTTATATGTAAGGCCTTCTTATGATTTCAAGCAAGAATTGCTGTGGCATCGTGATAAACTGGCCGTAATTTCTCCGGCATGGCTGTGTGAAGATATGATAGACATACTTAGCAGAATGATGCATTCCTACCAAACAGGCCTCCCTAACTTTAAGGATGAATAAGAAAGGGAAATAAAGACGTGATCCGGCGGTAGTTAAGTTTTCGTAGTATACCGTTTAGTCAATGCTTCACTCAGCGCCCCATGGCGCGGGGTGAAGCATTGAGTTTTAATGAGATAAAGGCTGAATCAGTGGAGCTCTCTCAGGCAGGTGATGTAACATACTGCAATAATATAGAGGATTATTCCCACTATCACGCTTACTGATACCCAACGCTGTGACCGGGCTTCGGCAACCTCGCGCTCTTGCTGTTCGTTCCAGGCTCGCTCGAAATACTCTATGTCAATTTCGTCATCGACTTCAAGTATATGTTCTTCACCGGGAAAGAAGTCATCACTCTCGTCATAGATGGTGATGCCGTCTTCCTCGATTTTTTTGAAATTGTGTTTCATAGTTAAAGATAGTCGTTACATCCAGTCCCAATAGCTGTCGCACGCACACCCACCTATGTGTCCGTAGCCGTTGTCGAGCAGGTATTTTTCGAGGAGATACCAGTCTTTGTTTTGCGATGTGATATAGACGGTAAATCCGGGTTCAAGTCCATCCTTGATGTGTTGTTTGAGTCTGACTGTCCAAACTTTTGTTGCCATTGTGGTATGCTTATTTATATTCGGGCCTACATCCTTTAAAGCGATTCGGCTTTCTCTTTCTGCTCGCAAAGATAATGGTAATATTTGGTATGGCATGAGTTCTTTTTGTTCAGATTATTACTAACTTTGCAATATGGATCCTCAGTGCTCATCATCAGGCTTTGCCTCAGAATTTTCTGATACCTCGGCACATTCTTTCGTCAATTTTTCCGACGATGATATATGCGGCGAAGGGGCTTCGTGTACGATATACCGTATGCGACTGGGCGGACTTAGGGTCGCGGTAAAGCGTCTGCGTAAGGAGTATTGCAGCCATCCCGCCTACTTGGCATCTTATCGCAAGGAGTTCAGTATCGGGCAGCAGTTGAAGCACGACGGCCTGCCGGTATATCGCGAATTACATGAAGGCGCTGACGAAGTCTATATCGTAATGGACTTCATCGAAGGAATTACGCTCAGCGATTTCCTCAAGACTGAAGAAGGAAAAGCTTTCTTCACGAGCATGGATAATGCACGACGATTCTTTGTCCAACTGCTTGATGTCGTGGGATATATGCACCGCTCGGGAGTGATTCATTGCGACATAAAGCCGGCCAATATCTTGCTCCGCCACACTGACCGCGGCGTGATGCTCATTGACCTGGATAAATCTTACAGCGATACTCTTGACCTCACTCATGGGGGCTCGTCTGACTACAGCACACCTTTACCACATGGTGAAAAGCCTACCGTAAGGAAAGACTTCGAGGCAATCGGCCGCATTATGGATTACATTGCAGAATCTGTCACAAGTTTTCCTAAGCGTAAGTTCAGTAAATTCAGGAGTGAGTGCGGCAATGGCAGTGCTACCGTTGATAGTCTCAGTAAGGTACTTCACCGCCATTCCCGTATTCCTGTGGCCGGGGCTGTGATAATTAGTCTATGTTTATTAGGTGGACTTGCAGCCTACTCTCTGAGTTATAAATCCTCGCTACGTGATACAGTGGCGGAAGCAGTCGATACCGCAAGAATGACCGACACTATTACAGCGCAAATAGCTGAGCTCGTCACTGATACTCCAAAAGAAGTGGTATCGGTCACGCCAGCTGTAAAATCAGGCAAGAAAGAGTTGATTACCCCGAAGGAGATTGACGCTGCTCTGGCTGATTTTATCGTGGAGGTCAAGGACGCTTTGGCAGCATTGTCGGAAGGGACTATGACTGAAGACCGGTATCTCGATATGTTGGGGCCTATGTCCATCTCCTATTCGTCAAGAATCTACGACCTCACCGCGCAGTATAAAGCCGCGCATCCCGACATGTCTCCTCTTGAGGTAGAAGTCGAAATCCTCACTGTTGCCAATCAAAGCGAAGCAAATAAGCTGCTTAACCAATTCATGCAATACGGATTACAGCCTGCTACACAACCCGCTGACAGCACCGTGGAAATCACGCAATAATTTCCAGTGAAGTCAGGCCACCGTCTTTAGCTCCGCGATAGCCGCCGTGGACTATACCGTCGCGCTCTACACGCTTTACTATCAGTTCCTGCCCGAGCACTAGGTGAGTGACCGTAATGCGATCTCCCTTGCGCAACTTGCTGAATTTCGACTCATTAATTATGAAATCATAGTTGCCAAGATATGTCATGACTATCAATCGCGACGGGTCATATTTAAGCTGAATCTGTGTGCCCACTTCGAGTGTCGCCACGTCGATACTCTCAATCGTTGTGAATTCCGACGACAAGTCCTGCTCGCCTATCTCGCGGAGCAGAGCCTTGTAATTGTCATATCCAAGCCACTTGGCAAGAATATCCATTGTGCTGACGTGGGGTGTGCGGTTTCTCTCGGCCGACTTCTCCCCTACGAGTCCGAGCATACGCTTCACCGTAGTTTCGCTCACCCCTATCTCCGATGCCAGCGGTGCACAATCGGCAGAATAAATCTGCTCCTTGCCATACTTTACGAGTATCTTATCAATAATCGATTGCGGTAACATAAACCTTTCATTCTTAGTTTCCGATCACAAAGTTACCCCAAAATCCCCCTCCCCGCAAGAAAAGAACAAAAAGAACCGTAGCGATTTCCTAACATTTATTTCTCAATTTCATATCCCTTAGAAAATATTGTCTTTGCCCAATCGGGTAAATCCGAAGTATAACGTTTTACAATCTCACCGTTACTCATGCGAAATAACAATTGCGCCTCAACGTCTTCTACCGAATTATCATATACATAGAGTCGATCCACAATTGGAGCAAGTATTTGACAGTTCGCTATAGACTTATCATAACGAGAAATAATCTTGGGAATGGGAACATCATGACCACCATTCAAAACTCGATTTGCGACACGCTTGGCATTTATAGTTGGAGATGTAGTGGATACAAAAAATAACCGTATAAAGAATCCCGCTTTCTTAGCCCTTATTATATAATCTATCTTATCTCCGGCCGACATCACCGTCTCAAAGATATGGCTTTTCCGTTCGGTAAGACATCTCTCGCGCCACTCGTTACAATAATTTGCCGCTTTAAGTACCGCATCGCGGTCATTCCAATCGCCAAATATATCGCGGGCAACAATATCAGGATTGATGTACTCTGAGTCTTCTATCCAGTCGTGATGAAGAATTTTTGAGGTCACAGAAGTCTTACCCGACCCATTGGGTCCGGCTATCACAATCAGAACGGGTAGATGCTCAGTAGTTGCCATTCTTGATTCTATTTATAGCCTCTCCCCATTTCTCTTGCGCTTCGTGCGTAGCGGCCTCTATTCCGGCAGCCACACGAGCAGCGGCACGGCGGGTGCTTTCTCGGGCCTCCTCGGCAACTTCACGCATTATCTGAGCCATACGTTCATCGCCCGGCTCGTCCATCGACGTGAGACGATAGTCATTCATTTCAGCTTCCGACATAATATCTCTTTTATTATTTTCGCCAAAGATACGAAAAAAGTCTGTTTCTTACTTATCTTTCTCCACCTTAAATTATTTATTTGCTTGTAAAAGCTTGCTCCACTTCTTCAAATGTAATACCCATTGATATTTAGTCGTTTGTATACTCTAAATATGGCGATTTTATTCTCTATCTTAATCTATTTAATTGATTTATACCATATATCAGAGCATCAAAAATGGATATGACATCGCTAACACACTCTGTAGTTTACAGTTATCTGAAATAAGCGGCTGACTAATCAGTACCTCCGGGTACGTTAGCCGCCAAGGGTTTGTCAGATAATATTCTATTTTACTTGTCAAAAAAGGAAGATTGTATCTGCTCCGCAAAGAATGTTCGCCACTCACCTCGGCGGAGTCTTTGCGGAGCAAAGCGCAAAGCGATAACCGAGAGGACGTATGAGTTATGCGATTGACCGCAAAGCAGGGTGAGGCTTGACCGAGCCAACCCGGACTGCGGAGACCAAGGCTCCGGTCACGAAAGCGTGGCGGTGGTGCCGCAACTCCATAACGATTATTTGAAAATAGTTTTTTTGCCGTTTATGATATAAATATTACCTGGAACTGGTGCGTCAACCTTTCTACCGAATAAATCAAAGATTGAGTTGTCTTGTGTTTTTTCGCTGATTACAGCATCATATATACCGGCAGAAGGGAATTCGTCGGTCTCAATAAAGTTGGTGAAATAACTCCATCCCCAAGCGTTGCGGTATAAATCAGCGGATCCGATAGGTACATATACAGGAGTATTCTGAGGTGTGCGATTCATAAAATCTTCGCCATATTTCCCGAATGGTGTCCATCCGGGGTTTAACTCGCTAACTATGCAAGTTGGCGGTATCTTTGCCGCACAATAGATACTCTCAATGCATTTCCAATTCTCACAACTTTCTGCTCCCAAAGTCTCCAATGTGGATGGGAAACAGATTGTCTTTAACCCCTTACAATAATATATACCCTCTCTGCCAATGGACTTCAAGTTCGAGGAGAGGTGAAGTTCTTGAAGTGCTCCACACTGCCAGAAAGCTCCATACCCAATTTCTTCAATGCTGTTTGGCATAATAAATTCCGTGAGTTTGATGCAGTCGTCAACAAACCCTTCAGGAATTAATGTCGGCCCTTCGGGGAAATGAACCTTTTCAAGTTCATAGCACAATCCAAAATGATCGCTTCCCGTGAAAGATTGGCAAGAATTCGGAATGATTGCCTCCTTCAGACGAGTCGCATAGAAAGCGACATCGCCAATTTCCTCAAGTCCTTCGGGGAAATTACATTCCGTGATTTTGCTTGAGAAAAATGCACCGTCATTGATTCTCTTCAATGTTGACGGCATTATAGTCTTACCCGTCAATGCCTTACAGTTGGCAAATGCCATATATCCAATTTCTTCTACTCCCTCAGGAATAACAAGAGGATTGACATTCAGACTGATGCAATCGGAGAAGCATCTTTTTTTGATCTCTCTTAAAGAAGATGGAAAGTTTACTTCAGTGAGATCTATGGCATAACAAAATGCACTTTCACCAATTTCCTTCAATCCATCGGGAAGTATTATTCTGCGAAGAGGTATACAATCTATGTACTCAGAACCCGGAGCAAACTGCTCCGACTGATACCAAAAAGCATTCTTTGGAAGTTTGCCGCCATCTATTATCGCATTTTCAAGGTTAACGACAGTCAAACCACCATAGAAGCTACTGCTCCACATAGTATGAAAATCCGCTGCATTGACCGGTCCTCGAACAACAAGGGAATCAATCTCATTGATCTCGTTGCCAAGCACTGATGCAAGAGTTCCCGGTTGCGTAACGGTTACATCCTTGAATTTGACATCAGAGCTTGTTGTTTTCCTAACTCTCGCGTTCCGGGGTAGTCTATTAAAATTCTCAATCTCAATACATATCTCTGAATGTTGAGAACTAAAATTAGTCCTCTCTTTTGGACATATCGAGATTTTGCCCAAATTATAGAAATCATAACTCTGTGCGTAGATCTGAATGCAGATAGAGACAAGAGCTACGATGATTAAAAGATACTTTTTCATATAGTAATGTCTTATTTTTAGTGGATGTGCAAAGTTACAGCCATTAAAAATAAAAACTCTCAAACTAAGTTGAGAGTCGATGATTTTTCACTATTTTTTGTCCGTTTTCCTTATCCTACTCAAATATGTAGGGGTGATGTTAAGGAAAGAGGCGATGTCTTTAAGGGAGAAAATCGAGAAAATGTGCTCGTGCCTTTCTACAAGTTCATCGTATCGTTGTTTTGCGGATTTTACATATAGGTTGATATATCGGTTATATATGGTGTCAAACAGTGCTATATTGGTTTCGGCGATAATTCTGTATAAGTCAGCATCCGATTCCATCAAAATACCAATTTCCCGAGCCGAGATACAATAAATCTCACATTGAGTAACCGCGACAATCGAGACGCGCGATTTTTTGCCATGCAGGAAGAATGGAAAATCAGCGACAAACTCCCCCTCAAACTCTAAACCGATAACCTTTTCGGTGCCGTCAGGAGCATATACTACATATTTGAGGGAGCCTGACTTGATATAGCCCAAATATTTGGCAATATGACCTTCCTCGGCAAACAGTTCTCCTTTTTCATAATGGCGCAATACTCCTTTTTCGACACATAGGTTGCGCCAAAAATCGGAGTCGATATTATCGAAATATGTATTGAAGTTGGAGGATTTCACTATATTGTCGGTATTGTCAAAATGTCGTGGAGAGGCAGATGTCTTTCCGACTGCAATATTACAAAAATTATTTGAAACTTCTGAATCCATCTCAGAATGGGCGCAGAATTGCCGAGTTAATTTTCGATTCGGTTTCTATACGTTCCTTATCCGTCTTTTTGCCGTAAGGCAGTGTGTAGGTGACGGACACGCTGATATTCCGACCTTTCAAATCGCTCAGCAATTCCGATATTGACTGATAGACACCGTAATTGGCATTGGTTCTTGTAACCATGCGACGATCAAGGAAGTTCTCTACACAACATTCCGCAGCCCAGCTGCCATGCTGCCAACTCAACGAGAGTCCATATTGAGCAGGATTGTGAATTTTTGTCCCCTCGATACCGAGTGTATTGTACGGAAGCGCATACTCTCCCTTTACCTGCCAGTCTCCAAACATGAAAGATGCGCTGAAATCAGCTCTCCAGTCATTGCTTTTTGCCGGGCGGTACTCAGAGTCGAAGCGGTTCATGCTGAAGATTGCGTTACCTTTCATCCGGAGTTTGTTGTCAAGAAGAGTGGCAGTCAAGCCAAATATCAGTTTGTTATAGGAAAAGTTGCCATCATTTATAAGCTGATGATACATAATATTATTATCAGCGAAGTATCGGTTGGAGGTGTTGTCGAAGTATTTCAAGAAATCGTATGTGAACGACACACCGAAATGCCCGACACGTCCATTATAGCTTATAAAGTTCTGAATGGCATTAACCTGTCCCAAGTTTGGGTTTCCCATGGTTGCCTCAAAGAAAGAAGTCCGAATCACAGCATCATTCTTATATGACGGGTTATAGATGCTATGAGCATAATTTCCCGTAATTGAAAGTGTATGTTTCTGATTTATTGCGTATGTTACGCCGTAAAACGCCATCGGAGCAAATTGGTTATCGTTATGGTCGCCGATAGTGGAATAAAGGTTAGTTATACCTGCTGACAGAAAGTAGGACAATCCAAATGGCAGGTTCCTGTCGAGATGAAGCATAACCATTGTGTGATTGTTCTTCAATGTCTGACAGCTTGTGAAACTACCCGAATAAACATCGTGGTAATAATTGTAATATTCATCCACCGTTGTGCCGAGGCTGAGTCCACTTGCAAACTGTTTGAAATATCCAAGGGTCACGCCTGCCAATAAGTTGTTCTCCTTGGTATTGTTCTGAATCTCGTCGATATTCGTTTCCAGGTAGTTACTTTGGAAGTTTGTGTGGCCGTGCCGAATATTCGCATTAGCCATAATGGTATGTCCGCCGGGGAGAAAAAGATTGTAGTGCATTTTCAGAACAGGCGACAGACCACGCTCCGTACTATTGCGGGTTGCGGTCGAAGTGAAATCATATAGACCGTTGTAAGTTATGTTATCCTGTAAGAAATTTTTAGGAGTCGCGCTTCTTGTCAATGCGAGCGAAGCATCAAAAGAATGGTTCTGCGTGGCGTGTGCAACCTTGAAATTGACGTATTGGGAGTTTGTACGGTTCTTGCCCTCGATTGGTGCAACCGATTGGTTCAACACACCATCGTTCAGCATAAACACATTATCGGCACTATTCAGTTGCGAGAAATTATCCCATTTGCCATTTGCTGTGAGAGTCAGTGTCAAGGCATTTTTCTTGTAGTTTACCATCCCAATATAATTGCCATATTGCCGTGCCAATCCCTCATCGGCGGAAAGATAGACGTTGCCGCCATAATCATATTGCCCGGTGATGAAATTCATCACGGCACCGCTCCCGACATAGCGACCACCGGGATTGCGTTGGTAGTCGATCTGCACAATATCGGAGGCAGCAAGAGTGGCAAGTTCGTCAGGGTCAGCTTCAATACCGTTGACAAGTATTCTTACGTCTCGACCGGCTACAGTTGAAATGGTCTTTGCCGAAGCGTTTACATTGAAATCCGGCAAATTCATATTCTCCAAGAGCGAGTAGCCGTTGGTGCTGTGCCTCTTCTCCAGTTTGGTCGGCCGGAGGATAACTTTCTTAGCGGTTTCAATCTGCGTGTCGGCAGTAACCACTACTTCGTCAAGATTTGTGGCTATGGAGTCAGTCTTGACTTCTTGTTGGGCGTATGCCATGAAAGGCAAAGCCAATAATAGATGTAAAAGTAATTCTTTCATGCTGAAGCGAATTTTTCTGCAAAGCAAGTAAAAAATCCGCAATCAGACCCTAAATTTTGTCTGACATTTGTCTGACAAATACTGACAATGCAGTATTTCAATCACTTATACGCAGCTGGTAAGATTCGCCACGATTACATATTATTTCGATATTGGCTGAGGCAAGAGCCGTTTTGGTGCGTCTGACAAGAGTGTAAAGCGACTCTTCCGCGTTGCTTTTATTGCCCCAAAGGGATGCACAGATGGCCGTTTTATCAACTCTCATATCGGGAGCATCCAGAAGCATCTGAGCAAACTGCCGCT
>CAYZFG010000013.1:0-39812 GCA_964477665.1 uncultured Staphylococcus sp. | reverse complement strand
AGAATTTAGAATGAAGAATTTAAAATTTAGATTAGAACAATAATTTTCAATTTTCCATTTTCAATTTTCCATTACCTTGCCCCCGCCGCGGAGGCCGCGGCGACGTCCCTACGACCGACGCACCATCCATCGCTGTGGTCGCGGCGGCGGGGGTCAGCGACCCCCGCTCCATATTTGTCGCGCAGCTTTCTTCGCCGCGCTCGATAACATGACACGAGGGTGCCTGTGACATTAGGCACCCTCTCTCAATGGCTGTATGATGGGCTGTTTCTACTTCAACTCTACTCTGATAGCGTTATTTTTCTTGTCGACGGTTATAGCGTTGATTTCGTGTGGGTTAAGAGCGTTCATTTCTTCTTGACTTGCCTTCTTCCCGTTTATGTAATAGTCGAAACTTCCTTGACTCTTCGGTTCGGAGGTGACATTTGCGTCAGGTGCTTCCTCATCGGTGCTACCCTGCTTTTTAAAACTTTTCACTTTTAAAACTTTGATGTCAGAGTTGGCAAGGGTATTATTGAGATTGAATGAAATGTCCCGGCCATTTACATTGAGAGTCATGGTCTGATTATCAGATTGTTCGAGCGCGCTGAAAACGGCAGTTATACATGCTACACCATCCACGAGCTGACATTGCAATGACTTAGCATCGACTGAAATATTGTCGGTGGTGAGCTTGCCGCCGGTCACATTGATATGATTGCCGAGGTTTTCTCCTTTTACGTCGACTGTCACATCCGTACCGTTAACCGAAATACCCGTCAAGCGGAAATTCCGACCGGAAATTTTGCCTTGCGAAGTATTTTCGCTAACTTCGCTTGTTGAAATCTCGCTGCTGCTGATAGTAGTTACAGCAGCGCGTACTGCCGGCACTGAGGCCACACCGAGTGCCATGGCGAGCATTGGCACAAGTGCGAGGGCTTTAAATCGATGCCCTGCACCACTTTTTTCTTTGTACATCATGGTGATACGTTTTTTAAGTTTACTATGATTCAGGCTGTTGGCTAAGGACGGGAATCTGGAGCCGACAGCCTTTTTTATTAATAACATTTGATATTGTTGCGGGTCAAAGCCGTGATCGATGACTGCCATATCTGCTTGATACTCATGCACGAGCATCAGCTCGTCGCGCATAAGCCACGCTGCGGGGTTGAACCAGTTGACGATACATACTGCCTGAGCTATGAGAAGGTCCACCCAGTGGTGCGCGGCGACATGTTTCATCTCATGGGCCAATATTGACCCGCTGTTTACCTCATAATCCTTGCGGCTTATCACCACATAGCGCATCCAGCTGAACGGGGCATATCGCTCGCAGTCAGTAACAGCCAATATGTAACCGTCACACTGTATTTTCTTGCTCGACTTAATTATTCGGATAAGTCTAATCCATGTGAATATAGTCTTGCAAGTCACTATGGCCATTCCGATTATAAATACCCAAATTAGTATCTTGCCCCATAGAGGATGTGCAGTTTCGGTCAACTCTACGTCAGTGATTTTCAGGTCGCTAATATTGAAGCGTTGCGCAGCGTCAGCTCTCAGCATGTACTTTAAGGCTGACATTACCGGAGTGGTGGCAAACGAAAGGAAATATATCATCAGGAGAACGCCTCGGTTGAAATCATGCTGATTATCCTTAGCCAGGAATAGTCTGTAAGCCAGATACATCGCGAGCATCAGTAAGCCGCTCGTAATCGAGTATGATAAAAATTCGCCCATAATATTATACTTTTCCTTTTTTCTCTATTAGATCAAGCAGTTCTTTCAGCTCATCAGCTGAAATTTTGTCGTCGGCCACGAGTGCCGATACCGCGCCATAATAGCTTCCTCCAAAATAATTTTTTATGAAGTTGCCGAAACTACGGTTGCGGAAATACTCCTTCTCGACCGTGGCATAATAGTGGAAAGAGCCTGCGATGTCGTTGTGTCCCACAAAACCTTTTGCCTCCAGACGGCGCACGACAGTTGACACCGTATTAAAGTGAGGTTTCGGGTCAGGATAAAGCTCCACGAGCTTGCTTATTAAAATAGGTCCGTGCTCCCAGAGCAACTGCATGAGTTCCTCTTCCTTTGGGGTGAGACTGTCTTTCTTTGTATTTGCCATAACTATTTTTGTAGTTTTATATCGCAAAAGTAATAACTATTTTTGTAGTTCCAAAAAGATCCACGCGATTTAACTCTCTTTAACTACAAAAGTAGTTTTCAAGAATGACGATGACGTGTAGGGACGTCGCTGTGCGACGTTTCGGAGATGAGCCGATGGTAACTTGTTGCGTGACAGAATAATAGCTTATTGCGCTTCCAGGACACGTCGCACAGCGACGTCCCTACGACCGACGCACCATCTATCGCCGTAGTCGCGGCGGCGGGGGTCAGCGACCCCCGCTCCATATCAGTCGCGCACCATCCATCGCCGTAGTCGCGCACCATCCATCGCCGTGGTCGCAGCGGCGGGGGTCAGCGACTCCCGCTCCATATCTGCTCTCCACTTTATAACTTATAACTTATAACTCTGACCTATGACTTGACTTCGTCGTCGGATTGGGAGAGGACGGGGAGGTGCCAGCCGTAGCGGAGGGCGCCGTAGCGGAGGATGATGATGACCACGGCGCAAGCTGTCTGCTGCACGATGGGTGAGAGGCCGGCCATGTCGGCAAACCAGTAGACAAGGCCGCCGGCGAGGCAGGCGGTAGCGTAGATGTCTTTACGGAAGAAGAGTGGCTCTTCGTTGATCATGATGTCGCGCACCACGCCGCCAAATGAGCCGGTGATGATACCCATCACTATTGCCACCCACATGGGATAGCCCACGGCAAGGGTCTTCTGTATTCCTATCATCACGAAAAGGGCCAGACCGATGGTGTCGAAGATAAAAAGCGAGCGGGAGCCGGAGGTGAGCACTTTGCGAAACATCACCACCACGGCGAGCGATATGGCCGTGACTGCGAGGTACCACCACGTCAGCATCCAGAATACAGGGATGTCGAGCAGCACGTCGCGAAGCGTGCCGCCGCCTATGGCGGTGACAAGTCCGATGGTGTAGGCGCCAAACCAGTCGAAGTGCTTGCGGGCAGCCAGTCGGATGCCGCTTATAGCGAAGGCGATGGTGCCGAGCACCTCGATGAGAAAGAGAAATGTATTATCCATTCTTCTGCGATTCCTTAGCGTAGTAGCGGCAGAGGTCAGTGAGGCCACACTCGTGGCACAGCGGCTTGCGTGCCTTGCACACGTAGCGCCCGTGGAGTATGAGCCAGTGATGTGCCTTGGGGACGATCTCAGGGGGGATGTGGCGCATGAGGGCCCGCTCGGTGGTGAGAGGGTTGCGGGAGCGGGTGGTGAGGCCTATGCGCTCGCTTACGCGAAACACGTGGGTATCCACGGCCATGGCGGCGCGGTTGTAGACCACGGAGAGAATCACGTTGGCCGTCTTGCGCCCCACGCCGGGGAGCGATAGGAGGCTGTCCATATCGTCGGGCACGTTGCCTGAAAACTCCTCCACGAGACGGCGCGCCATGCCCAGGAGGCTGCGGGTCTTGTTGTTGGGGAACGATACGGAGCTGATATAAGGAAAAATCTCCTCGGCCGTGGCGGCTGCCATGGCCTGAGGAGTGGGAAATGCTTTGAAGAGAGCCGGGGTGACGATGTTGACGCGCTTATCGGTGCACTGTGCCGAGAGTATCACGGCCACGAGAAGCTGGAAAGGGTTCTCGTAGTGAAGTTCGGTCTCAGCCACGGGCATAGCGCGCTGAAACCGGTCGATCACCCGGCTGTAGCGCTCGGCGACGGTCATCGGGCGCTCTTGAACTCGTCGAGGAATCTTACGTCGTTCTCCGAGAAGAGGCGCAGGTCGCTCACCTGATACTTGAGGTTGGTGATGCGCTCGATACCCATGCCCAGGGCGAAGCCGCTGTATTTCTTGGAGTCGATGCCGCAGGCCTCAAGCACGTTGGGGTCAACCATACCGCAGCCGAGAATCTCTACCCAACCGGTGTGCTTGCAGAACGCGCATCCCTTGCCGCCGCATATCTTACACGAGATGTCCATCTCGGCCGAGGGCTCGGTGAAAGGGAAATAGCTGGGGCGGAGGCGGATTTCGGTATCGTTGCCAAACATCTCGCGGGCGAAGTAGAGAAGCGTCTGGCGCAGATCGGCATACGACACGTTTTCATCCACATAGAGCGCTTCCACCTGATGGAAGAAGCAGTGGGCGCGGGCCGAGATAGCCTCGTTGCGATACACGCGTCCGGGGCAGATGATGCGGATAGGGGGCTTTGTGGTCTCCATCACGCGGCTCTGCACTGACGAGGTGTGGGTGCGCAGCAGCACGTCAGGGTTACGCTGAATAAAGAAAGTATCCTGCATGTCGCGGGCGGGATGGTCAGCGGCAAAGTTGAGCGACGAGAACACGTGCCAGTCATCCTCAATCTCCGGCCCTTCGGCGATGGTGAAGCCCAGGCGCGAGAAGATGGAGATGATCTCGTTTCGCACCAGCGAGAGCGGGTGACGCGTGCCCAGAGGGAGCGAAGCCTCGGAGCGGGTAAGGTCAATGTCGGCATCAGCTTCGGCGGAGTTTTCAAAAGACTCCTTGAGCGAATTGATGCGCTCGGTAGCATGATTTTTCAGCTCATTGATGGCCTGACCGAGCTCGCGCTTCTGGTCAGCCGAGAGGTTGCGAAACTCATTGAAGAGCTGCGACACTTTACCTTTTTTACTGAGATAAGCGATGCGGAGAGCCTCCACATCAGCGGCAGCAGCCGCCTGCAGGGCATCGATTTCAGCCTTTAACTCGTTGATTTTATTTAGCATATATCGTGAATTGCTTTCTTTATAAAATATCTACTGCAAAGGTAGCAAATTTTTAGGAATCGTACACTACCTTACGATAAATTTCGGTATCTCGCATTTTTTTCGTATCTTTGTATTATCATATTAGCAGTATTATGGAAATAATCGAGAATAGTAATAATATATTATCAATATTAGACAACTTTACATTTGACGATCCCGACGACATCATGATGCAGGTAGCCGGGAATTTCCGCAAGCGCAGGGTTGAGAAAAATATCACGCGGCAGCGGATGGCGGAGCTGTCGGGCGTGCCACTTTCCACGCTGGCGCGCTTTGAGCAGAAGGGGCTCATCGCATTTGAGTCGCTCGTCAAACTCGCTATGGCTCTGGGCTATACATCGGAAGTAAAGAATCTGTTTGGCGCCCCCAAGTACGACACTATGGCCGAGCTCGACCTTATACGCCGGAAACGCAATGATAAACGCGCATATAGAAAAAAGATATGAAAAGGACCGAAAAACTTAAAGTGATGTTTCGCGGGCAGCCTGTAGGTGTGCTCTCGCTCACGCCCGATGACCGGGTCAACACATTTGAATACGACAAATCGTGGCTGGTAGACGGATTTAGCATTTCACCGCTCGAACTGCCGCTTAAACCGGGATTGTTCGTAGCAAAACCGCACCCGTTTGACGGCAATTTCGGTGTGTTTGAAGACAGCCTCCCCGACGGTTACGGACGCTATTTACTCCATAAAGCATTACTGCGCAACGGGATAAATGATTCCGACCTATCGTCACTTGACCGGCTCGCATTAGTGGGCGACAATGGCATGGGAGCCTTAGCCTATTCGCCCGCTATAAACATAGGGCGAGAAGAGACTGTCACTGATTTTGACCGTCTTCAGGAGATTGCGCTTGAAGTCCTTAAGGAACAGCAGGATAAAGATGCGGGACTGCTACTATATAATAGCGCCAACAGCGGAGGTGCTCGTCCTAAAGCCGTATTCACGGATACCGATGGGCACTGGATAGTAAAATTCCGTCACACTTACGACCCGAAAGATATCGGGTTGCAGGAGGCGCGATACAATGAGGCCGCAAGAAAATGTGGGATCTTTGTGCCTGACTTTCGGCTTATCAACGAGCGGTATTTCGCTTCCCGGCGCTTCGATATAGATAATGACGGCAATAGAATACATACGTCGACAGCCGGCAGCTTGATGGGAATCTCACTCCGCGAGCCTTTTATGGATTACTCTAATCTTCTGGCACTTACCGGATATATTACGCAAAATCGCGAAGATGTAGAGCAGATGTATCGACGGATGATCTTTAACTATCTCACTGACAATAAAGATGATCACTGCAAAAATTTCAGTTTCTATGTAGTGAGAGACAAGGATTCTAATACATGGAAATGGCGACTTGCTCCGGCCTATGACCTTACGCTGTGCACTGATGGTTATAACGGCGAGCACGCCACTTCGGTCAACGGCACAGGCCACCCGGCCTTGAGCGACTTCATCGCCGTGGGCAATAAAATCAAGATTACGGATTACCGATGCCGTCAACTGATTGAAGAAGTCAGTGCGGGCTTCGCGCAACTGACCCGCTACGATATAAATGAATGACTCCGCACGTTGGCAAATCTCAATAATTCTTGTTACCTTTGTAAAAAATTTTTCTGAAGATGAATACCCATATTTCTGACCGCGTTAAGTCGCTGGCCGTATCGGCCACTCTGGCTATGAGCCAAAAAAGCAATGAACTCCGCGCTGCCGGTGTAGATGTGATCAACATGTCGGTGGGCGAGCCTGACTTCCCTACGCCTTCCTTTATCAAGGATGCGGCCAAGAAAGCTATCGACGATAATTTTACGTTTTACACTCCGGTGCCGGGCTTCATGTCGCTGCGCGAGGCTATATGCCGCAAGCTGCGCGAGGAGAATGGCCTGACGTTTGCCCCCGAGCAGATCGTGGTGGGCAACGGTGCCAAGCAGGCGCTGTGTAACGTGATACTGGCCACGGTAAACCGCGGCGACGAGGTGATCATCCCCATGCCGGCATGGGTAAGCTACGTGGAGATGGTGAAGCTGGCCGAGGGCGTGCCTGTGGAAATCAAGGCCAATATCTCGCGCGACTTCAAGATTACTCCCGAGCAGCTGCGCGCCGCCATCACTGACCGCACGGTGATGGTGATGCTATGCTCGCCGTCAAATCCCACTGGAAGCGTGTACTCGGCCGAGGAACTGCGCGGCCTGGTAGACGTGCTGAAGGATTATCCGCAGGTGATGGTGCTGGCCGATGAGATTTATGAGCATATCAACTTCACTGAGGGCTTCACGTCGCTGGGCTCTTTCCCCGAGATAGCCGGCCGCACTATAATAGTCAACGGCGTATCGAAGGCCTACGCGATGACCGGCTGGCGTATAGGCTACTGCGCGGCTCCGCTCGCGATTGCCAAGGCGGTGTCGAAGCTCCAGGGACAGTATTCGAGCAACGCTTCGTCGATTGCCCAGAAGGCTGCCGAGGCGGCTTACAACGGGCCGCAGGAGTGCGTGCATGAAATGTGCGAGGCATTCCGCCGCCGCCGCGACCTGATAGTGGAGCTCGCGCGTCAGATTCCCGACTGGCAGGTCAACGTGCCTCAGGGAGCATTTTACCTCTTCCCCCGCGTGACCGGTCTGCTCGGCCGCACGACGCCCAAGGGTAACGTGATCCACACCTCGGGCGAACTGGCCATGTATCTTCTCGAAGAGGCCCACGTGGCTACGGTAGACGGCGCTGCCTTCGGTATGCAGGGCTATCTGCGCCTCTCCTACGCTACGAGCGACGATAACATACGCGAAGCCATGACCCGCATACGCGTGGCCGTGGAGGCATTGAAATAACTCCCCTATCCACCCACTCCGTATCTCTATGAAAATCATCTCAGCTTTTACCGCAGCTTTGGCCATGATGGCGGCGACCGCGTGGGCAGGCGAGCCCGCAGTGCAGGAATCGCGCTATCTGTGGCCGGCCGACTATATGGCTGACCCGGCCGCGCATGTATTTGACGGCAAGGTGTATATCTACACGTCGCATGACTGGGATTCGCCCGTGACCGACGGCACCGACGGCGCCCACTACGACATGAAGGACTATCACGCCTTCTCGCTTTCGGGCGACCCCATGACGGCTGAGGTGACTGACCACGGAGCAGTGCTTTCCATCGAGGATGTGCCCTGGGTGGAGCGCCAGATGTGGGCTACCGACGTGGCCGAGAAGGACGGCAAGTATTACCTGTATTTTTCGGCCAAGGACATGAACGGCCTGTTCCGCATAGGCGTGGCCGTGGCCGACAGGCCTGAGGGGCCGTTTAAGGCAATGCCTGACCCCATACGCGGCAGCTACAGCATCGACCCTGCCGTATTTCGCGACGGCGACGACTATTACCTCTATTTCGGCGGCCTTAACGGCGGCCAGAATCAGCGATATGACGACAATAACATACTGCGTGAGATGGCGCCCCGTCCGGCCAAGGACGACGTGGCTTTCGGGCCGCGCGTGGGAAAATTGACCCCTGACATGACGCAACTTGCCGAGCCGATGCGCCACATAGTGATTACCGATTCGCTGGGCAACCGCATGCTTGAGAAGGATCCCCGCCGCTACTTTGAGGCGCCGTGGATACATAAATACAACGGTAAGTATTACCTGACCTACTCCACCGGTTCGTCTCACCTGATATGCTACGCGACCTCCGACAGTCCTTACGGACCGTTCGTCTACGGCGGCACGATCCTCACACCCGTTGTGGGCTGGACCACGCATCAGGCCGTGACCGAGGTCGACGGCAAGTGGTATCTTTTCTTCCACGACAGCGCCCCCTCGGGCGGAAAGTCGTCGCTCCGCTCCATCAAGGTGACGCCCCTCACCCATCTGCCCGACGGCAATATCGTGACCATCGACGGCGGCAAGAAATAAGTATAACAATTTAGATATAACCACCATGGACTTTATTGAAGAACTCACGTGGCGCGGCATGATCCACCAGATGATGCCCGGCACTGAAGAACAGCTCAAAAAAGAAATGACCACGGCCTACTTAGGTATCGACCCTACGGCCGATTCGCTCCACATAGGCCACCTCGTGGGCGTGATGATGCTCCGCCACTTCCAGCGCGCCGGTCACAAGCCGCTCGCACTGATAGGAGGCGCGACAGGCATGATAGGCGACCCGTCGATGAAGAGCCAGGAGCGCAAGCTCCTCGACGAGGAGACGCTCCGCCACAATCAGGAGGCTATCAAGAAGCAGCTCGCGAAGTTTCTCGACTTTGAGAGCGATGCGCCCAATGCCGCCGAGCTCGTGAACAACTACGACTGGATGAAAAATTTCTCATTCCTCGACTTCATCCGCGACGTGGGCAAGCACATCACAGTCAACTATATGATGGCCAAGGATTCGGTGAAAAAGCGCCTCTCGGGTGAGTCACGCGAGGGTATGTCGTTCACAGAGTTCAGCTACCAGCTCTGCCAGGGCTATGACTTCCTCCACCTCTACAAAGAGAAAAATTGCCGCCTGCAGCTTGGCGGTTCTGACCAGTGGGGCAATATCACCACCGGTACCGAGCTTATACGCCGCACGATAGGCGGCGAGGCCTACGCCCTCACCTGCCCGCTGATTACCAAGGCCGACGGCGGAAAATTCGGCAAGACCGAGAGCGGCAACGTATGGCTCGACCCGCGCTACACGTCGCCCTACAAGTTCTATCAGTTCTGGCTCAACGTATCGGATGAGGATGCGCTGAAATATATCAAAATCTTCACCACACTGCCCCGCGAGGTCATCGACGAGCTCGCCAAGCAGCAGGAAGCCGATCCCGGCAGCCGCGCACTGCAGCGCCGCTTAGCTGAGGAAATCACCGTGCTCGTACACTCGCGCGAGGACTATGAGGCCGCTGTGGAGGCTTCGCAAATACTTTTCTCCAACAAGGCCGGCGAAATCCTTCACCGCATCGACGAGGATACGCTGCTGCAGGTGATGGACGGTGTGCCCCGCTTCGACATTCCCCGCAAAGCGCTCGAAGAGGGCGTGAAGCTCGCTGATCTGCTCACGGAGTATGCCCCCGTATTCCCCTCCAAAGGCGAAATGCGCAAGATGGTGCAGGGCGGCGGCGTTTCCATCAATAAGGAAAAAGTCACCGACCCCTACGCAGAATCATCTACCGATCTGCTGCTCAACGATAAGTATATCCTGGTCCAGCGCGGCAAGAAAAATTACTACCTGCTGAGCGCAGTGTAAGTCCCCACCCGGAGACAGACAGAAACGATGCGCCCGGCTGCGAAAATCGCAGCCGGGCGCAATTTTTTTGTCTGTCTCCGGGTGAGGGTAGAAAAATGGCGGGGCGTCGTGGTGACGTCCCGCCGTATAGGGGAATGGGAGGGTCAAGAATTACTTGTTGATGAACTTCTTGCCGTTCTTGATAACGAGGCCCTTGTAAGACTCGTTAACGCGCTGGCCAAGTACGTTGTACATGGGAGCGTTAACGTCAGCAGCAGCGTCAACGATGATGTTGTCGATACCACCAAGTTCGCCGGGGTTCTGGAGATCGCCGGTGATAGCGAAAGACTTAGCATCATAGTTAGTAACTTCACCTGTTTCCTTGTTTTCAACAGAGCGAGCGGGGCCGTAAACGGTAACTGCAGGAGCTTCGCCTGCGGGATCAGACTCAACGAAGATGAAACCGCAAGTGTTCATCTTAGAACCGGTAGCGAAAACATAGTAGTCAACAGCGTCGGCATACACGGGGAAGATCATAGCACCGGTACCGTTACCAGCAGCAGCACCTTCAGGATTCTGAGTAGCTATACGGATAGGCCATGCGATAGCTGTACCACCGAGGAGATACTTTTCAGCATCGGGAGAGTTCAGATCAAAGTAACCGTCAGCATCAGCAGGAAGAGTATAAACAGCTTCGTGAATATCAGGATAATCTGCGTTATCAATCTCCATACCAAGAGTATAGGCGAGGAGGCTCATTTGGCCTGCGAAAGTACCTTCGTAAGCGTAGAAGTTCTTGTTAGAAGAGATCTTAGAAGGAACGATCAACCAGCCGTCTTTCTTAACGGTGATGTGGTATTGACAACCACCCTGAGAAGGGCCATTTTTAACGTTTACACCGGCAGGATTGCTGTTACCACCGATACCCTGTACGAGCGCTACGGGTTCACCATTAACAATGAGATACTTCATACCGTTGAAGTCGGGGTTCTGAGCTGAACATTCCTGCTCGTTTTCGAGGTACATAGCTACGTTTTCAGTTTCGCAGAGGAGAGTACCGGCAGCGAGGGTGGGCTTGTTGCCGAGACCGAGTTCCTCAGAGCTCATGAAACCTACTTCAACAGCAGCAGATGCTGTGAAAGCTGCACAGAGAGCAGCGGCGAAGAGTAAATTTTTCTTCATTTCGTTTAAGATTAAAAGATTAAATAAAAAGTTGAATTGAAATAGTGATGGCATCCCGGCCCGGTAAGAACCGGGATGCCGAAATAAGTGACGAAGTTATTTTCGGGTACCACTGAAAGTGTAAGAGAAGATGTAGGATTTACGTCCGAGTTTCACTTCAGAATTAAAGCTCATGGAAATATTATCTCCAACAACTTTGCCGCTGAATTCATTGCCGTAATCAGATGCCACGACATTGAAAAACACATATCGGGGATTAATATTGGCTTTGGCGCTGAGGTCCATTGCCTTATAATCGATATAATCTTCATCTTTGCCCTTATCGTTCACACGGGTATTCTTGAAAGCGTAGAATGTGGGGTCAGCAACCTTTGAAACTACATTGACAATGTAGAACTGATCGTCAACCTGAACAAGGTTAATTTCGCCATCTGCGACAAGTTCATCAGTTCCATCGCTACGGGTCCAGGTACCCTCATAAACACCTTGAACTTTACCGGCTATATTCACCGGATCACCGGGTCCCGGAAGACCGGCCTTGTTATCACAAGACGTGAACGCCAGAGCCATGATGGCAAATAGGCTAAAAAGTATCTTTTTCATTTCTTATTAGGCTTTAGTTGATTGAAACAAGTAAGAATTAATAGCCGGGGTTCTGGTCCTCGGGTGTAAGGGCAGTGTTATTATTGAACTCGTCGGAGGGAATAGGACGATACCACTTAAATTCACCCTTGTTGTTCTGCATCTCAGCGAGAGAGCTGATGTTGCGGTTGAACTCAAGGTTGTAACGGATATACTGCTTAGTGCGTCGGAGGTCGGAATAACGAGTCTGCTCACCATACATCTCGCGGGCATATTCGTCAAGGATAAGGTCAATGGGTTTGTCGACCCAGGTAGAAGAAATGCTGTACTGTGGCTGATAAGCGCCAAACGAAGCGAGAGCAGGGAGACCAGCGCGCTTGCGGACGTCGTTGAGCTTGGCAAGCGATGCAGCCTCATTACCGGCCATGAAATAAGCCTCGGCAGCAGTGAGATACATCTGACTTACGTGGAGGAGTACGATGTCACGATAGGAGTTGTCGGCAGTAGCCTGAGGCGTTTCGGGATCATCAAACTTCTTGACACATACGCCCTGATAACCTGAACCAGAAGTCAAGAAAGACTCGGTGGTAACGGTGCGCTTTGATACAGTGCCGTCTTCGTTGAAATCCCAGAGCGTGGTCATGTTATCGTCATCAATACGAGCAGCACGGGGAGTATTGAGGCCGTAAATAGTGTTACCCTTGATAGTGGGGTGAGCAGCGCCCTTGACAGTCTGAGATTTATGAGCGGCAAGCCAAGCCTCACATTCATCATCGGTCATCCAGTAGGGGAAGAATTGCAGAGCGATGGGGAGTTTAGCGAGCTCATCGGGAGTACAGTTATAGTAGGCATAGTAACCTTCTTTACCCCACTCCGACATTTCGGCAGTGATGCGCTTCGCGCTGTAGAAGGTAGTCATGAAAGTAGCATCGTAGCGGAGGTCGCCCTTCTCGAAAAGACGCATAGACTTGAACGACTGCATGTCACCGCCACCCTTGGTGGGCTTAAGAGAAATGGTCTTGCAGTCACCGAAGTAGGCTGAATACTGGGTCTGCAAAGAGTTACCTGAAGAGCTTGCATCGGTCAAAAGGCCCTGACGCTCATACTGAATCGAGAAGATCTCTTCAGCATTACCCTCGTTAAATGGGCTCCACTTATCTTCAAAGGGCATGGTGAGCTGAACGTTATTGATAGCGATTTCGGCCCACTTTGCAGCCTCCTGAAAAGCATCGGTATTCTTGACATTGTAAGTGCCGGCTCCGGCATCGGTAAGTTCTGTATCAATATCCCAAGCCTTTGCAAGATAGAACTTGGCAATAAGAGCAGCTACGGCCTGCTTTGAAGCACGTCCTTCGTGATTCTGCGCAGGTAATGCGGATGTAGCATATAGGTCTTCAAGATCGGCGATACAATTACCATACAATTCATCAAGAGGCATACGGGGATATTCGCGAGTAGCATCCTGAATATAGTGGGTAAAATAAGGCACGCCACCAAACTGCTGCGACAGCAAGTAGTACATATAGTTGCGGAGGAAACGACCTTCCTGATCGAAGGAAGAACCTTCGCCGCCGTAGTGTCCCAGAGCGTTGGCATACTGGATTGTCTTATAGGCATTGGAGTAATAGCTCTTTACCGTACCATCCTCAGCGTTGTTCTGGAATTTGGCATAATCATTGTCACCACCAAGCTTGGGACTCATATAGAGGTCACAGCCATAATCGTGGATGGCAACCTGCACACCGAATTTACGAAGTGACTCGTAGGCGGTGGGAAGTAACAATTCAGGATTAGACGAGAAATATTTTTCAGCGTCGTTACCACCTGTTGACTTGTTATCAGCATCAAGGAAGTCAGAGCACGAGGTCAATGACATCATGCAGACTGCGGCAGCTGACAAAAATTTGATATATTTCATTGTGATTAAGAGTCTTTAAAATTAAGATTAGAACTTGATGCTTGCACCGATCTGGTAAGAAACGATAGAAGGACCGTCGTTCTTGCCGGCAGCAGTAGCCCATTCGGGGTCGAAGCCCTTATACTTGGACCATACGAAGGGATTGGCTACAGTGAAGTAAAGACGGAGGTTCTGGCAAGCGAACTTCTTGGTGAGATTCTTGGAGAACGTATAGCCGAGAGTGATATTCTTAACCTTTACGAAAGAACCGTCGACAAACTTCTTGGTATCGTTCCAGTACGACATCTGCGCACCTGCACCCATGTTGGAATTGCCACCCATAGTAGGATCGCTACCATAGTAGGTATAGGTCATGTATTCGGGATTGATGAAAGTACCGTCATCAGCCATACCGTCGGCACCTACGAGAGCACCGCAGGGGAGATAGTAGTCAAGAGCGATAGAGTTACGTGCGCGCTGGTCATGACGGAAGAGGTCACCGCCCATGAATGGAGAATAAACCTTGAAGCCCTGCTTGGCGTAGATGTTGAACGAGAAGTCAAACATACCGCCGTTCTTGGGAAGACGGTAGGAGAGATTAGATGTCACGCTACCGGTCCAGCGGGGATCGCCGTTATACTTAATCTTGTCGTAGTCATCAATAGTACCGTCGCCATTGAGGTCATTGATATAAACGTTACCTTCCTGAAGACCGTAGCAAGCATAGTAGTAATCGGCCTGGTTAACTGTTTCACCGGGTGTAAAGCCCTTGTCGATTGCGATCTGGTGATCGGGAACCACCATATCCTTATCAGATACGATACCACCGGTTTCAAGGCCATAGAGAGTGTGGATAGAGCTACCGATAAAGAGCGAGCCTGTAGCACCGTTTATGAGTTCATCAGCATAACCGTTGATTTCCTTAACCTTGTTCTGATTGTGAGAGAAGGTGAACGTGGTGGTCCACTCCCAGTTACGGTCAGTGTAGTTGACAGTAGTAAGGGCGATTTCGACACCGCGGTTCTGGACCTTACCGATATTGGTGGTCAGCGTGCCGCCACCTGACTCAAGAGGCAGATTAACCTTGTAGAGAAGATCCTTAGAGTTCTTCTGATAGAAGTCAACGCTACCCATGATACGGTTGTTGAGGAAACCGAAGTCAACACCGACGTTATACTCGTGAGATTTTTCCCACTGGAGACCTGCGTCGACCACTGAGCCGGGATAATAGCCGGTATTCCAAGAGGGACCGAAAGGATAGTAAACAGGGCCGTTAAAGCCGACAACAGTAGCATAGTTGCCTACACCCTTGTTGTTACCTGACACACCGTAAGAGAGACGGAGCTTGAGGTTGTTGATCCAGCGAGCATCGCGGAGGAAGGATTCTTCGCTCAGACGCCAAGCGAGAGCCACAGAGGGGAAAGTACCCCAGCGGTAGTCCTTACCAAGTTTCGACGAACCATCCCAACGGACAGTAGCAGTCACCATGTAGCGATCCATCAGAGAGTAGTTACCGCGGAGAGCGTAAGAGATCATGGAACTTTCGCCATAACCTGAAGCTACATACTGCTTGGTAGCATCACCCGTGTTAAGATTCCACCAGTCGGTACCGGTCATCGGGTTGATAGACTGCATCTCATAAGTTTCGGTGTTGCCTTTCTCCATAGAGAAGAGACCGAGGAGGTTGAGTGAGTGGATGTCTTTAAACGTGCGGTTGAAGTTGATGGTGTTATCCCAAGTCCAGCCGAGATTAGTCGAAGTCTTGACAGTAGCCTTTGAGTAATCTTCGTAGGTACCGTCCTCTTTGGCGCTCATGCTTGTGCCGGCGAAAGTGTAACCGGGGTTATCAGGATTTTCGTAACCATAGAATTCACCGTCGCGATAATGGGTGAACGAGGGAGAGAAAGTGGTCTTGATATTGAGACCCTTGATGATGTCAAACTGCAGATATACGTTACCGATGGCGCGATAGGTCTTGCGACGATGAGTAGAGTTCTGAAGCTCGAGAAGAGGAGAAACCTGGTCGGTAAACTGGTTGGCGTCGGTACCCAGAGTGGGAGCGGCACCCGGTTTCATGATGATGTGCCCCTCTTCATCGTAAGGAATCATGAACACGTTTGAACGATAAGCGTTGGCGATACCGTTATCGTTGGCGTAAGAGTTCTGCATATAGGCGAGGTTGAAGTTGAAACCACCGCTGATGACCTTGTTGACGCGAGCATCAACCGATCCCTTGAACGAATATGTGGAGCTATCGTCACCTTTATATATACCATCTTCAGAGTTGATACCTACGCCGAAGTGATAGTTGGCAGTATCGCTTGCGCCTGAGATAGCCACGTAGTGGTTCTGCTGATTACCGTTGCGTGTAACGAGGCTGGGCCAGTCGTAAGTCTCGCCGGTGGCAATCATCTCCTTCAGCAAGAGCGGAGAAGTAAAGTCAGCGGCAACAGCCTGAATGTAAGACTGACCGAAAACAGTCTGCGAAGCAAAAGTATTGGTAGGCATCGCACCGCCCATAAGGACCTTTTCCTGAAGTTTCATCACGCGCTGGCGGACGTACTGGGGACCATCGGAGAACTCGGGCATGCGGGTAGCGTGGTTGATACCGTAGTAACCGTCGTAAGTGATGGTAGCTTTGTTATCTTTCTTAACGTTGGTGCCGCCCTTTGTAGTCACCATAACCACACCTGCAGATGCACGCGAACCGTAGATAGCGGTCGAAGAAGCGTCCTTAAGCACGTCGATACGCTCGATATCCTGGGGATTGAGGAAGTCGATGTCACCGCAGATAACGCCGTCGACAACGAAAAGAGGAGTTGTAGAAGAGTTAAGAGAAGACTGACCACGGATTTCGATATTGATACCACCGTTGGTACGACCGGTAGACTTGGTGATGTTCACACCGGGAGTAGTACCCTGAAGGTTTTCAAGCACCGAGGGAGCACCCTTGGCGTTGAGTTTTTCAGTGTCGACAGAAGAAACCGAACCGGTGAGGTCGCTTTTCTTCATAGTACCGTAACCTACTACTACGACTTCGTCGAGGACCTCGGAGTCTTCCTTGAGGACCACCTTAATATTAGTGCGTCCGTCGACAGCTACGGTTTCGGTCTTGTAACCGATGTAAGAAACTACGAGCTTGGCTTTGGGCGATACGTTGGGGATGGTGAAGTTACCGTCGAGGTCGGTAGCCATACCATTAGAAGTACCGTCAACAACCACTGAAGCGCCCATTACGGGTTCGCCGGTCTCATCCTCGACAGTACCGGAAACGGTAATGTTCTGGGCGAAGACAGGCAATCCTGCGCAAAGGACCGCTAAAATCATCATTGTCCTCAGCAGGCGTGCCGGCGAGAACAATTTCAGCCATTGAAAATGACTTGTCACATTGTCTTTCATGATGTCACTGTGTTATTAATAAAAAAATTTCTTTTCTGTTAATTGTGAAGTTTTGTTTTGAGATGTGAAAATTTTAGTTTCTGAGGTTGAGAGTTGTTTTTTTAGGTTAAAGAGAATTACTGTGCAAGAGCTGTGGTATATGAAAATTTTATAAAAAGGGTCAAAAAATCCGCTGAGCGACATTAATGTGTATAACGTAAATACCGTTCAGCATATTTTGAAAGATTATATAAAAAATGTGAAAGTTTTGGTGGTATCTTAGAGTTTTTGGTAATTTTGTGCAAATATACAAAATTAGTTTCAATATCCATGAAAAAAGTACTGTTAATTTTTTCGATGGCGGTAATATTTTTTTCCGCGCGGGGTGCTGACCCTGAGGAAATGTGGAAGACCGTCTATCCCCAAATCGAGTCGCAGATCAAGGCTCCGGAGTTTGCCGCCAAGGATTACAACATCCTCGACTACGGCAAGCGAAGCAAGAAAAAAGGGTATCTCTATACACAATTAATAAATAATGTGATAGAGCAGTGCTCCAAGCAGGGTGGCGGCCGGGTGATAATCCCCGCCGGCGAGTGGCTGACGGGCCCCATCACCCTCAAGAGCAACGTCAACCTCCACCTGGAGGAAGGCGCCACGCTGCTCTTCACCACCGACCCCAAGGAATTTCCCATCGTGTTCACCCGCTGGGAGGGCATGGACTGCTACAACTATCAGCCCTGCATCTACGCCATCGACGCTGAAAACGTGGCGCTGACAGGCAAGGGCACCGTGGACGGCGCCGCCGAAAACGACAACTGGTGGCGCATGTGCGGCAAGCCCGTCTACGGCTACACCGAGGGCATCATATCGCAGAAGATAGGCCGCCCGCTGCTTCAGGAGTGGAACGAAAACGGCACTCCGGCGGAGAAGCGAGTGCTGGGCGACGGCATGGGCATGCGCCCGCAGCTGGTCAACTTCGTCAACTGCAAGAATGTGCTCATCGAAGACGTCACGCTGCTGCGCTCGCCCTTCTGGGTGATACATCCGCTGTGGTGTGAAAACGTGACCGTGCGCGGGGTGCATATCCAGAACGACGGCCCCAACGGCGACGGCTGCGACCCCGAGTCGTGTAAAAACGTGCTCATAGAGCGCTGCTACTTCGACACCGGCGACGACTGCATCGCCATCAAGAGCGGCCGCAACCGCGACGGCCGCGTGGACGGACGTCCCAGCGAGAACTTCATCGTGAGAGACTGCGTGATGAAAAACGGCCACGGCGGCGTGGTGGTGGGCAGCGAGATCTCGGGCGGCTTCCGCAATCTCTTTGCCGAGCGCTGCACCATGGACAGCCCTGACCTGGAGCGAGTAATACGCATCAAGACCAATCCCTGCCGCGGCGGCGTGATAGAGCATATCTACGCGCGCGATATTAAGGTGGGCCAGTGTGACGAGGCCGTGTTGAAGATAAATGTGGACTACGAGCCCAAGGAGGCATGTGACCGCTCGTATCCTCCGGTGATACGCGACGTGTATCTCGACCGCGTGGACTGCAACAAGAGCCGCTACGGTGTGATGCTCATAGGCCTTCAGGACGCTTGCAACGTATATAATATAGAATGTAAGAACTGCGTGTGGGACAATGTGGCTAAGGGTAACTCCTTTACCGGCCAGTATCGCGACGTATTGCTGGCCAACGTGACCATCAACGGCAAGAAGGTGACCGAGTATGCTCCCGTGTCGCAGCGCATGGCGCAGAGCGAGATGGTGCGCTGGCCCGAGAGCTGGCAGCTCGACTATGTGAAGGCTCCCAAGTGGCAGTATGCGATAGGCGTGGAACTTGACGCCATGCTCGCCCTTGCCGATGCTTACGGCGACACCGCTTTCCGCGACTATGCCCTTGCCTATGCCGACACTATGGTCAACGCCGAGGGCAAGATATGGAAATACAAGCCTACCGAGTACAATATCGACCACCTGAAGAACGGCACCGTGCTCATGGCCGCGCTCGACATCACCGGCGATCAGAAGTATCGCACGGCGCTCGACACGCTCTGGAGCCAGCTGAAGTCGCACCCCCGCACGAAAGAGGGCTCATTCTGGCACAAGAAGGTGTATCCCCATCAGGTGTGGCTCGACGGACTGTATATGGGTCAGCCGTTTTACATCAAGTATGCCAACCGCTTCCTGAGCCCCGAGGAGCGCACGGCCGTGTATGACGACATCGCCAATCAGTTCCTCGCCATCGCCCGCAATGCGTATGACCCCGAGACCGGTCTCTACCGTCACGCATGGGACGAGGCCCGCGAGCAATTCTGGGCCGACAAGACCACCGGCCAGTCAAAGCATGCGTGGGGCCGCGCTCAGGGATGGTATATCTGGGCTCTGACCGATGTACTCGAAGAGCTTCCGGCCGACAATCCACGCCGCCCCGAGCTCATCGCCCTGCTCAAGAGCATTTCTGACGGCATACTGAAGTATCAGGACCCCGAGACGGGGCTGTGGTATCAGGTGCTCGACCAGCCCGGCCGCGAGGGTAACTATCTCGAAGCGACCGCTTCAGCGATGTATGTATATAATCTTCTGCGCGCTTCGCGCCTGGGTCTGCTCGACGACGGTAAGTATGCCGAGACTGCCCGCAAGGGTTACGAGGGCATGCTGAAGAATTTCGTCAAGGAGAACGAGGACGGCACCATTTCGCTGACTCAGTGCTGCGCCGTGGCCGGTCTGGGCGGCAAGGATGGCCGCAACGGTACTTTTGAGTACTACATCAGCGAGCCTGTGCGCGACAATGACCCCAAGGGCGTGGGCCCGTTCATCTTCGCCGCCCTGGAGATGGAGAGGGGGTTAGGTCAAAGTGATAAGTGATAAGTTATAAGTTATAAGTTATAAGTGATAAAGGGGTAAATTGTCAAGGTGACAAAGTGACTAATTGTCATTGTGACAAGGTGACTCTCTACATAATCTATTCCCCTGCCGGTGTGGCGGGGGATTTTTTATTATAATATTATTGTAATATTAGGCAACAAATTGTATCTTTGCGTCGTTGATACTATAAATTTACCGCCATGTTATCAAAAGTTTCACAAGTGGGTACGTCGGTAGGCGTAATTATCCCGAAGTATATCGCCAATGAGGGGGGCTTCACCAAGGGCTCTCCCGTGAAAATCGAGTATGTCGACAATAAGATAATCATATCAAAGCCCATCGAAAAGCGAGCCGGCTGGGCAAGCGCTTTCGCCCGCTATGCTGCTGAGGGTGAGGATGCTCCGTTGCTGCCGGATGTGATTGACTCTGAAGCCGTAGAATTACTATGAAGCGATTTCAGATATTCCCGGTGTGCCTCGATCCTACGGTAGGGGCCGAGATGAAAAAGACTCGCCCATGCGTAATAGTATCGCCCGACGAGATGAACGATTTCCTCAGCACGGTAATCATCGTGCCGCTTACGTCGGTGGCGCGGGCTATCCCCACGCGAGTGGCTGTCAAGGCTTCGGACCAAAGCGGATTGAAAAACGACAGCTTTGCTGCCCTCGACCAGATCAAGACCGTGGATAAAGCGCGGCTTGGCCGCTGCATAGGCGAGTTGACCGAGGATGAGAAACTTGAGGTAACCTCAAGGCTTAAGGAGATGCTGGATTATTAAGTCATAGGTCATAGTTATTAGTTATAAGTTATAAGTGATAAGTTATAAAGGGGTAAATTGTCAAGGTGACAGAGTGACAAATTGACATTTTGACAAGGTGACTCTCTACATAATCTATTCCCCTGCCGGTGTGGCGGGGGATTTTTGTGTTAAAAGCGGGAGTTTTAACGTTAGTTGGGTAAAAAATTGAGAAAAAAGTCAAAAAGTTTTCTTATCTTTGCGCCAAATATACACCCATGAAATCAGTCCGCGCCGGGATAATGACCCGACACGCGGCATCTTATTTGCAAATACGTAACACTAATACCAATTATCACAGATGATTAAGAAAGCTTTACTCTTAGCAGCAACCGCTCTGGCGGCTGTCACTATGCAGGCTGAGGACAAGGCTCCGGCATTTCCCGGCGCCGAGGGTCACGGTCGATATGTGACCGGCGGACGCGGCGGCAAAGTACTTCACGTCACAAATCTTAATGATTCAGGGGAAGGTTCTCTACGCTGGGCTTTGTCTCAGAGCGGTGCACGCACAATCGTATTTGATGTATCCGGAACGATAGAACTTAAATCAGACCTCAAAATAAGCAACAGCAACGTATCAGTACTTGGTCAAACTGCACCCGGCGATGGTATAACCGTGGCTTATTATACCCTCAACAATAACGCCAACAACGTAATAATCCGCTATGTTCGTTTCCGTCGATCACAAGTAAAAGATGTCAACGACGGTGCCGACGGATTCTGGGGTCGAAACCGTAACAGCATTATTCTCGACCACTGCTCAGCCTCATGGTCGATCGACGAACTTGCCTCGTGGTATGACAATAAAGATTTCACCATGCAGTGGTGTCTTATCGCTGAGGGATTGTGCAATCCCGGTCATACCAAAGGAGCTCATTCTTACGGAGGTATATGGGGAGGTAAACCGGCCTCATTCCATCATTCGGTAATTGCCCACGTGCAAAATCGAGCCCCTCGCTTCAACGGCGCTCGCTACGAATCGACAAATTACGACAAGAATCTTTACGCCAATACCGTATTGGCCGAAAATGTTGACTTCCGCAACAATCTGCTCTACAACTGGGGTAATGGTGCCGGATCCTATGGAGGACCCGGCGGCGGACAAATTAACATCGTCAACAACTACTACAAGGCGGGCCCCGGCACTAAGAACAAGACCAACGTAACTCAGGTATCGGTGGGAAACTCAGGCAACTCAACCAATGCCAATCTTACCGGCTATGCCAGCCGCTACTTTATAGAAGGCAACTACGTCACCGCCGCGTCTACCCCTGAAAACTATGACTGGAGCGGTGTGTCATATGATGGAGGTCTCTCAACTATCGATGGGGAACGCTACATTCCTGATGCTAAACATCTCTACGGAGATAATGCTGAGTATGTAAAAAATGCCTCAGGCGTAGATTGCGTCCGTCTGCGTCTTGACGAGCCCATTATTACCGGCGAAGTCACTACTCACACAGCTGTTGAAGCCTACAACAAAATACTCAAATATGCCGGCGCCTCACTGAGCAAAGACGCCGTCGACATCCGTATCATGGAAGAAGCCCGTACAGGTACAGTGACTTACAACGGTGACGTGCCCTACGTGGATGCCAACGGAAAGACTTACGCCAAGTCAGGTACAAAAGGTATCGTTGACTGGGTCAACGACCCCGAATCAGCCACCCAGAACCCCGGCGTGCCTTCGTTCCCCGTCATCAAGCAGGTGGTGCGTCCCGCCGACTTCGATACTGACCGCGACGGTATGCCCGACGCGTGGGAGACAGCCAACGGCCTCGACCCCAATGATCCCGACGATGGTAACCTTTACACCCTCGATCCCCGCGGCTGGTACACCAATGTAGAGGTGTATGCCAACGGTATCGTGGAACATATAACTAAGGCTCAGAATTCCGATGCTATTGATGCCGTGGATGAATACTATCCCGTGGCTAACCACTCAAGCGGTATCGTCGATGTGGAAGTGGCCGACGCGGAAATCACAGGCTTCGAGTACTACAACATTCAGGGTGTGCGTCTGGCCGAACCGGCTCAGGGTCTCAACATCCGCCGCATCATATACAGCGACGGTCACGTGGAGACTGACAAGGTAATCAAGCGATAATCATAGAATTTCCCGTAGAAAAAAATAACAAACTTACTGACAATGAATAAATTATTTATCACAGCTCTTGCTGCAGTGGCCACAGTAATGCCGGCCATGGCGGTAGAGGAGACTGCTGACATACCCGCATTCCCCGGTGCCGAAGGTTTCGGTATGTACACCACCGGTGGTCGCGGTGGTGCAGTATATCATGTAACCACCCTCGATGACACCAATGAGGAAGGATCGTTCCGCTGGGCAATAGGCCAGTCAGGCGTTCGTACGATCGTATTTGACGTTTCCGGTACCATCATGCTCCAGAGCGAGCTCAAGCTCCGCAACGGCAACGTGACTATCGCCGGTCAGACCGCTCCCGGCGACGGAATCTGCGTAGCCAACTATCCCTTCGTCATCTCCGCTCCCAATGTCATCATCCGCTACATGCGCTTCCGCCTGGGCAACGAGGCTCTCAAGACCAATAAGAATGCCCACGAGGGTGACGGACTGGGCGGCATGGACTCCCGCAACATCATCGTGGACCACTGCTCTGTATCGTGGTCGATCGACGAGTGTCTCTCAGTCTACGGCTCACGCAACATCACCGTGCAGTGGTGCTACGTCACCCACTCGCTCCTCAACTCAGGCCACTCCAAGGGTAACCACGGCTACGGCGGCAACTGGGGAGGCGCAGGCGCATCTTATCATCACAACCTCCTCGCCCACCACTCGTCGCGCACTCCTCGCCTTGGCCCGCGTCCCGGCACTCAGACCGACGAGCGCATGGACCTGCGTAACAACGTGATCTACAACTTCGGCGGCAACGGTTGCTACGGCGGTGAAGGTATGAACGTCAACATCGTCAACAACTACTACAAACCCGGCCCCTACAGCCCCACAGGCTCAAAGGGCAAGCGTATCGCCGCTCCCGGCATCCGCACCGTAGACTACTGTTTGGACAAAACCGGAACCGCTACCAATTTCTATTTTAAGACAGGTATCGAGACAACGGCCACCAATGTTTCCGGCGGTCGTGATGTAAATAACGGAAACTATGTAACCATCAAGGGAACTCGTTATTACATCGATATGGCCAACAATACCATAGACGTGGATGTAAATGGTACTACTGCCAAAGTTACAGTAGCCTGGAATAGCTGGAAAGCCATGCTCCACACTTGGGGTGAGCTCTACGTGACCGGCAACGTAAATCCCGTATACGATGATGTCACCGCCGATAACTGGACGCTGGGTGTATATGACCAGATCGACAAGAGCGGCAACGACCGCACGTTTACTGACGATGTCGCTGCCCGCGTGAACCGCTCTACCCCCATCGCATTCCCCGCCACTACCACCCACACTGCTCAGGTGGCATTTGACCGCGTGGTTGACTATGCAGGTGCTTCGCTCCACCGCGACGAGTATGACTCTTACATCGCTCAGGAGACCAAGGAAGGCACATTCCTCTTCGGCACCAACAAGGGTATCATCAACTCTCAGGACGCCATCAAGTATGCCGACGGTCACACCGGCTGGCCTACCCTCGAATCAGAGCCCGCTCAGGCCGACACTGACGGCGACGGTATGCCCGACGAATGGGAAAGCGCCAACGGTCTCGACCCCATCAACGGTGAAGACGGCGCAGCTGTAGCTTCCAACGGCTACACCAACCTTGAGAACTACCTCAACTCGCTCGTGGCTCACATCACCGAGGCTCAGAACGCCGGCGGTAACGTTGAGTCAGCCGGTATCGACAATATCCTCGCTGACCCCGTAATCACCGGTGTCAAGGACGGCCGCACCTACAATATCCTCGGCCAGCCCGTAAGCGGCAACCTCGTGCCCGGCATCTACATCCGCGACGGCAAGAAGTTTATCGTAAAGTAACACACTGACCCACAGTCAGAACAATACCAGCGCCCCCGCCTTGCAGCGAGGGCGCTATTATTTTTTCTTCCTCATACTGACTTTAAAGATGATTTTCGTAACTTTGCGGTATGGAAAGGACTTATGATTATGATTTTATAGTGACGGCGGCTGACTGCAATGCTCAGCGGGAGCTGTCGATATCCACTCTCGCCACGTATATCATCGACACGGCTACAGGCCATGCCAATGAACTGGGCGTGGGGTTTGACCACATGATTTCCTTGGGGATTTCGTGGGTGCTCAGTCGCGTGTCAGTAGAGCTTACCGAGCCGGCCCGCGTGGGGCGCCGCTACAGATTGCGCACTTGGGTGGCGTCGCTCAACCGGCTATTCTCCGAGCGTAATTTTGCTCTCATCGACCTTGATGCCGACAAGCCCGTGGGCTATGCCCGCACCATATGGATGGCTATAAATATGGAGACTCGCGCTCCCGGCGACCTTTCCTCACTGCAACCGCTCAGCGGGGCCATAATCGACCTCCCCTGCCCCATCGCTCCGCAAGGGAAGATCGTGATGCCCGAGATAGGGGATGAAGTGCATGAATATACGTTTGCCGTGTCAGATATCGACGTGAACCGCCACGTCACCACCCGCCGCTACTGCGATCTTATCACCGACTGCTGGCCGCTGGATATGTATGAGCGTAACCATGTGAAGCGGTTTGACATCGCTTTCAAGCACGAGGCTCACTACGGCGAGACGGCTCGCTACGGTGCTGTAGCCGAGGCTGAAGAGGGTGTATATGCCGCCCGCATTGACTCGGGCGACACTCTGTGCACGCTGGCCCGACTGGTGTTTACGCCGCGGTGACGTCGTACTTGGCGAGCATCTTCACCGGGTGGAGCTGCTCCTTGGCGTAGCGAAGGCCGGGGTCTCCCGCATCCTCCTCGCGGTTGACATACTTCACCTCGGGGTGACGGTCGCGAATCATGGCGGCAAACTCGCGGCACATCATTTCGCCCGCGCCGGCCACTTCGTGGTCCATCTTCTCGATATGCTCAAATACCGTGTCGCCTATCACCTCGCCGATACCGAAGGCCACGATGCCGCGACCGGGGACTGAAAGCACGAGCCCTTCATAGGGATACGACTGATATTCATCAAGAACGCGCATCACCTGTCGCTGCTCATAAGCGGCGCTTTCCTGCTTGTCGGCTGCGAGATGACGGCGCACGAGGAAATCGCGCACGGCAGGAAGGTTTTCAGCCGTCAGAGGCGCCACGCTCCACTCGGGATTGTCGGCGATGAAGCGGTTGACGTGGTTGCGCTTCTTGGAATATTTCTTACCGCTGTAAGTGGCAAGCGACTCAATATCATATACATAGTCACTCCAGTCGTCGAGCCGGTCTGATTTGCCGCAACCTGCCTCGGACAGCGGCTGAAGCATACATTCGGGCACGGCCGAGAAGCGGAGCTTGATGCGGTTTTCGGCGCAATAATCGCGGAGCAAAGCTACCGAGTCGCGCAGCTCCATAGCACCCACAGGCACCGAGAAAGCCACCTGCGAGGCATCCTCCTCACTTACGCCCTTGATAAAGAGCGTATCGTAGATGATGGCAAAAGAGTAGTTGAAGTAATCGACCCACATCATGATGCCGCCCACTGTGTAGTCGCAGGTACCTGCGGTGGCGTAGCGGGAGAGGAGGTCGTAGATTTTATCGACGTCGGCCGTTGTGATTTTACGGAAACGAAGAGGAGTAGTGGCGCGGCGACGCTGCGAGGTCGACTTGCGCGTTGCTATGTCGGTGAATAGAGGTCTCATAAATAAATGCGTTTTAATCAGGAAACTTATATAACTCATTATTAGAACGCACCGCAGGGCCGGAGTGTTCAATCTTACGGCTATACCAATTTTTTTAACACGCCCGCGGCGCGGGTTTTCAAGTATTTTGCTTATATTTGTAACCATGGAACAATACATAGTATCGGCCCGAAAGTACCGTCCCTCGACATTTGACTCCGTGGTGGGACAAGGCGCCTTGACGGCCACCCTCAAAAATGCCATCGCGTCGCAACGCCTGGCCCACAGCTACCTCTTCTGCGGGTCACGCGGTGTGGGCAAGACGTCGTGTGCGCGCATATTTGCCAAGACCATCAACTGCGAGCATCCTACGCCCGACGGCGAGGCATGTAACGAATGTGACTCCTGCCGCGCTTTCAACGAAGGTAACTCGCTCAATATCATAGAACTCGACGCGGCGTCAAACAATGGCGTCGACGATATGCGCCAGCTCGTGGAGCAGGTGCAGGTACCACCGTCGTCGGGCCGCTACCGCGTGTTTATCGTCGACGAGGTCCACATGCTCTCCACGCAGGCCTTCAATGCCTTCCTAAAGACCCTCGAAGAGCCGCCCCACTACGTGATTTTCATTCTCGCCACCACCGAGAAGCATAAGATAATCCCCACTATCCTCTCGCGCTGCCAGATATATGACTTCAACCGCATATCGGTGCGCGACATCATAGGCCACTTGCAGAAAGTAGCTGAGCGCGAGGGTATTAAGGCCGAGACGGCGGCACTCAACGTGATAGCCCGCAAGGCCGACGGCGCGATGCGCGACGCTCTCTCGATATTTGACCAGGTGGCAGCCTCGTCGCGGGGAAACATTACGTTTCAGTCGGCAATCGAGAACCTCAACGTGCTCGACTACAACTATTTCAACCGACTTCTCGACTGCTTCCTTAACGGCAAGGTCACCGATACATGGCTTATATACAAGGAGATACGCGACCGCGGATTTGACTCCCACTTCTTTATAGCCGGACTGGCCGACTATCTGCGCGACCTCATGGTGGCGCGCGACCCGTCGACAATAGTGCTTCTTGAGACCGACGATGAAGCCCGCGCAGCCATGGCGGCCACGGCGCAGAAATGCTCGCCCGACTTCCTGCTCGCGGCCATGAAACTTTGCAACGAGGCTGACCTGAACTACCGCGAGGCCTCTAACAAGCAATTTCTCATCGAGCTGACGCTCGCCAAACTGTGCCAATTATCCGGCCCCTCCCCTAAAGCAGGCGACGGAGAGGGGCAGTTAAAACCTATCGCCCGCCCTACGGCTACTCAGCCCACCTCAGCTCCTCAACCACAACCCACGCCTCAGCACCAAGCCGCCGCCGCTCCCGCGGCGCCCCCGGCTCCGGCTCCGGCTCCTGCGCCCGTCACACCTCCACCAGCTCCACGCCGACCGGCTCCCATGCCGTCGCGTCCGGGCCACGCGGCAGGTCGCACACCGGCATCTTTCTCCATCTCAGGCCGTCAGCAAGCCGCAGCCGCGACCTCTGCCGCGGCAACCACTGCGGCAGCAGTCACCACGCGCACTGATGCGTATACCGAGGAGGATCTGCGCCACGCTTGGCAAGATTTCATGAATCGCCGCCCCGCCGAGAAGATTCTCGTCAACACCATGCGCGCGTCATTTCCCGAGCGCACAGGCGACCATAGCTACCGCATGAAGGTGGAAAATGACAAGCAGCAGGAGCTGATGGTTCACACGATGCCTGAGCTTCTCAAAGAGATACGCGACGCGCTGTCCAACGACCTCTTCACCCTTGCCATCGAAATCAATCAAGGCGAGGCTTCACCCCACACGTGGAACGACCGCGAAGTCGTAGCCTACGTGCAGCAGACCACCCCGGCAATCAACGATTTCATCGAGACATTTAAGCTGACGTTGTAAAGTTGCAGAATGTCCCCGGGCGACGTTTTCTTTACCTATAAATTGCATCTCAACGCAATTTCATGAGACAAAAGCACCCCGGAGGGGGTAGCAATCTTCTCAACCGCGGGTGCTTGCCACCCGTGGTAAATACAATATACTGATACCAACCCCGGGAGGGGTTGTACTGAAGCTCCAAGGTTGCGCCACCTCCGGGGCGCGATAGCTTTACTGCAGAGTCCCCGGGTGACGAGCACCCGGGGTTGAGAAGATGTTGCCCCGCCGGGGCATGTAACCCTCGCCGTGGTCGCGGCGGCGGGGGACAGCGACCCCCGCTCCATATATAGCAGCCCACCATCCTTGCGGGACGGCGGGCCACTTATACTTTATAACTTATAACTCTATAACTTATAACTCTGACTTATGACTTAATTAACGACCGGCTGCTTGGTGCCTTTTGCGGCTTTTTCGCGGGCGGCGTTGAGGCGACGGGTGCGGAACACGAGGTAGTACATCAGGAAGAGCCATACGGCGATGTCGATGATCACGATAAGGTTGATGTTGATCACGAGCGACATTGCAGCGTTGGCTACTGTGAAGAGGAGCGACGTGAGCACGATAATCGCCATGGCCGTGCGCTGCGAGAAGCCGGCAGCGAGGAGGCGATGGTGGATGTGGTTACGGTCAGGGTTAAAGGGATTGACACCGTGGCGGATGCGGTACATATACACTCGCACAACGTCAAACGCGGGCACGAGCAGCGGCGAGAATGCCACTACTGCCACGTCGATACCTTCGATGTCACCGTCGTAGCTGAAGAGCTTGGTGCCGAGTACCGAGAGGAGGATGCCGATGGTGAGCGTACCGGTGTCGCCCATAAATATCTTGGAGTGCTTTTCAGCGTCGCCAAACACATTGAAGTAGTAGAACGGGAGCAGCACACCCAGCGTGGCCACCGCGAGCATCGAGAGGACATATTCGCCCAGCAGGAAGAAGGCCACGGCATAGATGAGGCAAGCTATGGAGCTCAGTCCCGAGGCGAGGCCGTCGATACCGTCGATAAGATTGATGGCGTTGATGATGAATACCATCACCACTATAGTAAAGGGGTAAGCTATCCATACCGGCCACTCGTAGATGCCGAAGATGCCGTGAAGGTCAGTAAAGGACACTCCGCCCACAAGGAGCAGGAGGGCGCAGATGACCTGAGCCACGAATTTCGCGCGATACTTGATACCCACAAGGTCGTCAGCTATACCCACGAGATAGAGCAGCTGGAGGGAGCAGAAAGTGGCGATGAGGAGGATAGCATCGTTGATATACTGGGCGAGAAGAGCGTCATTGTTAAGATATACGTTTATACCGAGCGCAGCGATAATCGAGAACATGATTACCGGCTGGAAGGCAAATCCACCCAGTCGGGGGATGGAGCCCTTGTGAATCTTACGCTCGTCGACCTCGTCGAAAAGCTTGCGTCGGAACGCGATCAAGAGAATCTGGGGTATGAGCACTCCGGTGAAGAAGAAGCAGGAAAAGAATACCCCGAGGATGTTAAAAATCATAGTTAAAAACGTGTGAGAACTGGTATAAGATGATAGGTCAACGTACTTGTAAGTATGCTTCGTATCCTATTTTTGCAAAGATAGTATAAAAAACCTGAATACAAAAATAAAATGACCTATATCTTTGAAAATACAGGGCGAAATCGCCTCCGGGACTAATCTATCCGGAGGTGATCGCCTGTGGTGCGGGCTATGTTGCGGTAATATTCCTCGTCGTAGCCGGGGAAGTCGGGGTACACGGGGAGACCCTCAGGGGTGAGCTCCCACTTGCCGTCTTTCTCCTTTTTGATATTGCCGTCGAGGTACTTCACGAGGAGGTAGTCACCGAGGTTGCGGTAGGCCTTCACGTAGCGGCGCGAGGCAATCTTGGTGTGGTCATTGAGCAGCGAGCGGGCGGCATCGGGGTCGAGAGTCGGAACCTCGGCCAGAAGCATTTTTACTTCGGAAGTAAGAGTATCTTCCTGAGCCGACTGCACGCGGCGTATATCGTCAATCATCTGAGAATAACGGTTGTAGGCCTGATTGGCAACGTAATTGTTGACCCAGAAAGCCGAGTCCCACGAAAGATTGAGCATGTCGCCGTTGCCGTGGGCAAACTCGTGGGGCACCTCGGTGACGCAGCTGTAGACGGGGACGTAGACACAGGTATTGGCATCGTCGACGCCAAACCACAAGATACCGCGCATGAGATCAGGATGAGCCGAGTTCATCTGCGATACAAACGAGAAACCGGTCTGCTGCGTGGCGATGGCGCGCTCGTTGAGATACTCCTTCCCGTCGACCTTGAAGGTCATGGGACGCCAGCGGTAAGGCACCTTGTAGGGGCCGGCGCCTATATCCTGAGTCATATCCATGGGCGTACCTTCAAAGTGGTCGCGCATCATCCACTTCATGTCATCGACGCTCACCTTGCGGCCGGGCTTCACCCAGAGGGGAAGCACCTCGCCCTTAGCTTCAAGAATCCATGGGAGATAGCGCTCCATGCCGGGGGTAAACTTATTGTAGAAGCTCCACACGCGGCCGTCGCACCCGCGGGTAGCGACCTTGTCGAGCACGGCATAGGCACTTGAGAAGCTGAAATCTTCATCCTTGCCGTCGAAGTAACCCTGGCGGCGGGCAAAGTCGATCACGTCGGGCGAATAGAGGCAGTTTTCCTTATCGTCGAGAGGGAACTGATGGATGCGGCTGTGATTGGCATGGCCTGAAATGCAATCGTCGGGCACACGGCGGGCTACCCACACGGCGCCCTTCTCCTTGCCCCCCTTGCCTATAAGCTCCATGATCCACACCTCATTAGGGTCAGCGATGGAAAACGACTCACCCTCAGAGTGGTAGCCGTACTCGGCCACGAGGTCGGTCATGATTTTGATAGCCTCGCGGGCTGTCTTGGCACGCTCAAGGGTGATATAGATGAGCGAGCCGTAGTCGATGATGCCGGTAGTATCGGCCAGCTCCGGACGGCCGCCCCACGTGCTCTCGGAGATAGTGAGGCCATGCTCATTCATATTGCCCACGGTGGTGTAGGTGACGGGGGCCTCGGGAATCTCCCCGAGATACTTATTAGTGTCCCATTCATATACCTTGCGCATCTCGCCGGGGGCGTGAGTGCCGCCGGGACGATTGTAGAGTTCGCCGTAAAGAGTATGGGAATCAGCGGCATAGGTCACGAAAACCGAGCCGTCGACGGTAGCGTCCTTGCCCGCGATGAGGCTGGTACATGCCAGAGCGTCGACTGCCGTGAGCGACAGCGCTGAAAGAAGGAGGGTGGAAAGGATTTTCATAGAGTATGACTGTGTTTTGTATTATTATCAAAGTTACACGCCTATAGCGCTGAAAAAGTGCCAGATAGCTATGCCGCCCGACACTGAGACGTTGAGCGAGTGCTTGGTGCCGCGCTGAGGGATTTCGAGGCACACGTCGCACTGGTCCACTATCGCCTGATCCACACCCTCCACCTCGTGGCCGAGGATGAGAGCGTAGCGGCGGCCGGGCTGCGGGATGAAGTCGCCGAGCATTATGCTGCCCTTCACCTGCTCCAGGCAGCACACCGTGTAGCCCACGCGCTGAAGGCGGTCGACACACGAGGACGTGGTATCGAAATACTCCCAGTCGACCGAGTCCTCGGCACCGAGAGCGGTCTTGTGAATCTCGGGCGACGGGGGCGTGGCGCTGATGCCGCAGAGCATGAGCTTCTCTACAGCAAACGCGTCGCAGGTGCGGAATATTGCACCGATATTGTTGAGCGACCTTACATTGTCGAGCACCACGGTAAGCCGCATCTTGGGGCTGCGGCGAAATTGCGCGACGTCGGCGCGGTTAAGATCCCATATTGTCTTCTTGTCCATTCAACTTATTGTGTAAAAGATTGGTAAACTGGTAGTTTTTCAGTCCCCAGCGGGGATACAGCAGCATATCGGGCGGCGACTGGGAGATGAATCGCTCGATGGCGATGTCGGGGCGCAAGCGACTGACGATTTCGGCGCATAGGTCGAGGTACTCGTCGGGCGTAAAGCGGTGAATGTCAAGCTCGCCAGCCTCTACCTGAGCGGCAAGCCTGGTGCCGCGGAGGAGCTGGAGCTGATGTATCTTCACCACGTCGACCGGGAGACGGTTGACGCGGTCGATGGTCTGAAGCATCATATCGGTAGTCTCGCCCGGAAGGCCCATTATAAGATGGAGACCCACGGGCACGCCGGCCTCGGCGGTCATCACTACAGCCCGCTCGACGTCGGCCCACGTGTGGCCGCGGTTGACGGTGCGGAGCGTGGTATCGTGGCTCGACTCGGCACCATATTCCATCATCACCCAGGGGAGTGACGTGAGAGCCTGCAAGAGAGGCGCGTCGACACAGTCGGGCCGGGTGCCAATGATGATTCCGTCGACACCATCTACCGTCATAGCCTCGCGGTAGAGAGCCATAAGCTCCTCGACCGAGCGGCGATGAGTAGAGGTATATGCTTGAAAATACGCGAGATAGCGCATCGCCGGGTATTTCTTCCCGAAAAACCGCTTCCCCTCTTCGAGCTGCGCCGCCACGCCCTCTATCGAGCGGCAATAGGCGGGATTGAATGAGGCATTGCAGCAGTAAGAGCAGCCGCCGGTGGAGATAGTGCCGTCGCGATTAGGGCACGAGAAGCCCGCATCTACGGCTATCTTCTGCATCTTGCCGGGAAAATGGGAGGCAAGGAAAGCGGCGTAGTCACGGTAAGGCGCGGTCATAGGCGCGAAGAGCGGTTGAGAAGGATGGCATCGAGGATAGTGAGCGCAGCCATGGCCTCGACCACAACCACCGCGCGGGGCACTACGCACACGTCGTGACGCCCTCGCGGCTCCACGGTGACGGGCTTGCCGTGGCGGTCGACGGTGTCGATGGGGCGCATCATGGTAGCCACGGGCTTGAAAGCCACGCGGAAATATATATCGGCGCCGTTGGAGATACCACCTTGGATGCCTCCGGAATGATTGGCGGCGGTGGAGAAATCGGGCAGGAAAGTATCTATCACCTCCGAGCCACGCATCGAGGCGCCGGCGAAGCCCATGCCGTAGTCAAAGCCCTTGACGGCGGGGATTGACAGCATGGCAGCGGCGAGGCGCGACTGGAGCTTGCCAAACGTAGGCTCCCCTACCCCGGCGGGCACTCCGGATATATTACATGTAATGATACCCCCAAGCGAGTCACCTTCAGCGCGGGCGGCGTCGAGTTGGCGCTTCATATCTTCGGCATCGGTAGCGGTGCCTATCCGGGCGATAGTGGCAGAAATCTTAACACCCATTGTATCAAGAATCTGCATGGCGATACCGCCCGCCACTACGCGAGCCACAGTCTCGCGGGCTGAGGCTCGTCCGCCTCCCCGCCAGTCGCGGATACCGTATTTCGCTTCGTAGGTATAATCGGCGTGGCCGGGGCGGTAGGCGTCGGCCCATTGCGTATAGTCGGCCGAGCGGACGTCGGAATTTCGGATTATAAAGCCTATAGGGGTGCCGAGGGTAGTGCCCTCGAAGATACCCGAGAGAATCTCCACGCGGTCAGCTTCGTGGCGTGCCGTGGCATGAGAGCCCGAGGCGCGGCGACGGTCGACAAACTCCTGAAGGCTGTCGAGGTCAATGGCGGCTCCGGCGGGCACACCCGTCAGCACGCCTCCCATGGCCGGGCCGTGGGATTCGCCGAAAGTGGTGAGCGCGAGGATGCTGCCTATGGAGTCCATCGGGGGGGTACTATTCTTTGGGTGAGGCAATGTCGGCCACGGTGGCGCCGCAGAAGTCGATGAGCGCCTGCGGAGCGACCTCAAACTGGAGTCCGCGCTGACCGGCTGACACATAGATTTTCTCGAAATCGAGGGCCGTGGAGTGGAAATAGGTAGGGAAAGGCTTCTTCATGCCCACGGGGCTGCAACCGCCGCGGATATAGCCGGTGAGCCCGAGCAACTCCTTCATGGGAATCATCTCGGCCTTCTTGGCACCGGCCACCTTGGCAGCCTTCTTGAGGTCAACCTCCATATTGCCGGGGATTACGCACACGAAGTGGCCGCAGGGAGCGCCGTGGAGCACGAGTGTCTTGAACACGCAGTTGATATCCTCGCCCAGCTCCTCGGCCACATGCTCGGCGGCGAGATTGTCAGGGTCGACATTATAGGGCACGAGGGTGTATTCCACCCCCGCGCGGTCGAGCAGGCGGGCTGCGTTGGTCTTACTGATTTTCTGCATCAGAGAGTATCACACGTTGAAGAGGAAGTGCATGATGTCGCCATCCTGCACCACATAGTTTTTACCTTCGATAGCCATCTTACCGGCCTCTTTTACAGCGGCTTCGGAGCCCAGCGTCACATAGTCGTCATACTTGATGACCTCGGCGCGGATGAAGCCCTTCTCAAAGTCAGTATGTATCACACCGGCACACTGGGGAGCCTTGCTGCCGTCGACGAAAGTCCACGCGCGCACCTCGTCGGCACCGGCGGTGAAGAATGTGCGGAGATTGAGCAGGGCATAAGCGGCGCGGATGAGGCGCGACACGCCCGACTCTTCGAGGCCTATCTCGTTAAGGAATTCCTTGCGCTCCTCCCAGGTATCGAGCTCGGCTATCTCGCTCTCGGTCTTGGCGGCAACGATGAGCATCCGGGCGTTTTCGTCCTTTATGGCCTCCTTGACGGCCTCGACATACTTGTTGCCGTCGACGGCTGAAGCGTCGTCGACGTTGCACACGTAGAGCACGGGCTTGGAGGTGAGGAGGAAGAGCTCGCGGGCAAACTTAATATCATCCACCGTCTCAAGCTCTACGGTGCGGGCGGGCTTGCCCTGAAGAAGTGCCTCATGAAATTTCTTCAATACCTCATATTGCTGCTTGGCCACCTTGTCGCCGCCGGTCTGAGCCTGCTTCTGAGTCTTTGCGATGCGGGCCTCGACGGTTTCGAGGTCCTTGATCTGGAGCTCGTAGTCGATGATTTCCTTGTCGCGCACGGGGTCAACGGTGCCGTCGACGTGGGTGATATTATCGTCGTCAAAGCAGCGGAGCACGTGGATGATGGCATCAGTCTCGCGGATATTGGCGAGGAACTTGTTGCCGAGGCCTTCACCCTTGCTGGCGCCCTTGACGAGGCCGGCGATGTCGACAATCTCCACCGTGGCGGGCACCACGCTGCGGGGATTGCACATCTCCACGAGGCGATTGAGGCGCGCATCGGGCACGGTGATTACGCCCACATTAGGCTCGATGGTACAGAAGGGGAAGTTGGCCGACTGGGCCTTGGCGTTGCTGAGACAGTTGAAGAGGGTCGACTTGCCCACGTTGGGCAGACCCACGATACCGCATTGGAGTGACATATCTTAGTATTTTTTTGTTATCGGGTTAATTATCTGCAAAGATACAAAAAAAAGTAATAGGTCATAGTGATAAGTGACAAAGTAGGTCATAGGTCATAGTGATAAGTGACAAAGTAAGGGGCAAGGGCAGGTCGTAGGGACGTCGCTGTGCGACGTTTCCCGGAAGCGCGACAAGCTATTATTCTGTCACGCAATAAGTTACAATCGGCAATACCGGGAAACGTCGCACAGCGACGTCCCTACACCCTGCTTTGCACAGCGAGAGGCAGAAAATGATAGTGAGCGACGGGTTGCCCTGCCACTCACCTTATAACTTATAACTTATAACTTTGACTTATGACTTACTCAGAGGCTGTGCCGAAGCCGGGGTTGTGGAGCATGCGGGAGCCGCGGCGTATGAAGAAGTCGCCGTGGGGGAAGTCGAGCACAACGTCGTTGACAAACATGTTGAGCGGATTGCAGAAATACTCCTCGCCGTTATCCACAGCCGGACTGCGGTGGATGTCCTGATACTTGGCTCGACCGCCTATGAGCACGAGCTGGTCAGGTTCGCGGTCAGCTTTCACATAAGAGCCACGGAAGCGATAGGGATCGTGGTAGCTTACGCGGGCACGCACGCCGTCGTTGACCGGCACGTTGATGGTGATACGCGACAGCGAGGTGTCGATGAGGAAGTCATTCGGGCGGCCGTCGACCTCCATATTGAGGAAATACTGCGGGGCAGGGCTGAATATCACGTCGATCGGAGCAATTTCCTTCTCGATGGTGCTGAACTTCTGGAATCCCGAGGGAACAGAGTCGTGGAGGATGATCATGCCGGTAGCCCACGAGTATTCCACAGCGAAATGCTCTATGAAGTCCATACCCAGATGGGAAATATTGTCGGCCGATGGGAGGAACTTTACATGCTCAATGCGGTCAGGGCACGTGTAGTCGACCGAGAATGCGGTGCAGTTGCTGCGCGTGGGGTCAACCTCAAATGTAGGAGCCGGGATGGAGAGCTGATAGATACGGGTGGCCATGGTGAGATTCCTGTTGGGGTCAAAGCCCACATATATAGTAGATACGGAATCCACATCCATGCCGGCCGCCTTTAGCTTGGCAAGGTCAGAGGCGGTGATGGTGGACACGGGCGAAGCGGAGTCAAATTGCATCCTGACGTCGGGGGCCACGGTGATCATACCACCGTTGACGGGATAGAAAGCCGAGCGCTCGGTGGGGTTTTCGCAAAACTTCACACCGTCCTGAAACTTACTGTTTTGGACGAATATGAGCACCCCGAGCACGACGACGGCTACAATAAGCACTATAAACGATATGACGATTTTCTTTTTCACACTGCAAAGTTACTACACTGATAGTGAAAATCCTTACCACAGGCGTCAGATTTAACTATTTTGTCACAGCAGTTACAGATTTATTACACTAAGTAACGCCGGTGTAACATGGTTTTCCCCCTTAATATTTTTTAAACATTATGACTGAAATACCGAAAAATACATTAACTTTGCATCGGTAACACCTCACTTTACCCACACCAACCGTTTATATCCATGAGCTACAGCTTCTTAGATTTCCTGTGCCTCTTAGGCTCGGTGGGCCTGTTCCTTTACGGAATGAAGGTCATGAGCGAAGGCCTCCAGAAAGCCGCCGGTGACCGCCTGCGCAACATTCTCTCGGCAATGACCCGCAACCGCTTCACGGGACTTATCACCGGTATTCTTATCACAGCACTTATCCAGAGCTCGTCGGCATCGACGGTAATGGTGGTGAGCTTCGTGAATGCCGGCCTTATGTCGCTGGCTCAGTCAATGGCGGTGATCTTCGGTGCCAACGTCGGCACGACGTTCACGGCATGGGTGATCGCCCTTTTCGGCTTCAAGGTCAACATTTCGGCATTCGTGTTGCCGCTCATCGGTATCTCGATTCCGCTGCTCTTTACGAGTTCGAGCCGCAATAAGTCGATAGGCGAGTTTTTCATAGGCTTTGCATTCCTTTTCATGGGTCTTGACATGATTTCGACCTATGTACCTGACTTGCAGAGCAATCCGGAAATGTTTGAGTTCCTGCAGCGCTACACCTCCATGGGCTTCTGGTCAGTGCTCATCTTCCTCTTAGTGGGCATAGTGCTTACGATGGTGATTCAGTCGTCGGCCGCCACATTTGCCATCACGCTTATCATGTGCTCCAAGGGCTGGATAGGATTTGACCTCTCGTGCGCCCTGGTGCTCGGCTCCAATATCGGTACCACCATCACTCCCCTTATGGCGTCGATGGGCGGTAATGTGGCTGCGAAACGTACGGCAATGGGTCACCTGCTCTTCAACTGCCTCGGTACGCTGTGGACGCTGGCCGTATTCTTCCCCTTCGTGGAGCTCACCGAGTGGCTCACCGAAGCTTTCGGTCAGGGGGATCCCGCCGAGCTCCAGAGCTATGTCAACACCATCGAGCAGACTGATCCTGAAATTTACAATCATCTCTTTGACAACTCCCTGCCGGTAGCGCATCCCGTGGTAGCCAAGGTGGCCGCCATGCAGCAGAGCGTGTCGATAGGTCTCTCGGTATTCCACACGGTATTCAATATCATCAACCTCCTGATAATGATATGGTTCACGGGGCTTTACGTGAAGATCGTAGAGCGACTCGTGCCGTCGAAGCACAAGGAAGACGAGGAATTCCAGCTCAAGTTTATCTCGGGCGGTCTCATGAACGCCGCCGAGCTCAATATCTCGCAGGCCGAGAAGGAGATAGTGGTCTACGCTCAGCGCGTGCAGCGCATGGTGGGCATGGCGCAAAATATCGTGCACTCCAAGGATGGCAGCGAGGAATTTTCTCATCAGTTCTCGCGTATAGAGAAATATGAGGAGATTTCTGACCGCATGGAGCTGGAAATCGCGGCTTATCTTAACCGCGTAGTCGAGGGCCGACTCTCTAATGAGGGTAAGCACCGCATCGCGTCGCTGCTCCGCATCGTGAGCGAAATCGAGTCGATAGCCGACAGCTGCTACGGCGTGGCCAAGATCATGAGCCGCAAGCAGGAAAATCACGTGAAGTTCAGCGAGGATATCTACACCAACGTCGACTCGATGTTTATCTCCGTCGAGGCCGCGATGACCAATATGATTCTGCTGCTGAGCGATATAGAAAACGTGCGCGAGAAAGACATCATCACCTCTTACAATCTTGAGCGCGAGACCAACAATCTCCGCAACCAGTTCCGCGCCGATAATGTGGAGAATGTCAACGAGCATCGCTATGAATATCAGGCAGGTATCTACTACATGGACATCATAGGCACGCTTGAAAAGACGGGCGACTACGTAATCAATGTAGTCGACGAAATCAAGACTCAGTTCCGCTCGTGGCTTAAGGAAAAGTAACCATGCGCCCGATACTCTTACTTGTCGCTGTGGCTGCTCTTACGGCTGCAGCGTCGACACCTTTCAACGGCATAGTGACCCGCTCCGACTTCTCTCCCGTCAAGGGAGCGAAGGTATATGTGACCGATGCGCGAAAGTATGCCAAGACCGACCGTCACGGACGCTTCGGGCTCACCGACGTGGCTCCGGGCGATTCTATCCACCTCGTTATCAAGAAGAATACCTACGTAATTCCGGTCGACAGCGCCCGCTCGATGCGCATAGTTGTGGCCGAGGAGGGCGGTATAAAGAACGCCGCTGAGGATCCGGAGCTTGTCAATCTCGGATTCGGCTACGTGAGCCGCCGCGAATACAACAGCCCCACCACCGGCATATCGGGCGAGCGGCTTGTAGCCACGGGGCGCAACGGCCTCCTGGAGGCTCTTATTGGCCTCGTGCCGGGCCTGGAGATGAAGAACAATGGCAGAGTGCAGATACGCGGCGTGAACTCATTCGTAGGCCCCTCAGAACCGCTGCTCATGGTAGATGGCGTAGTGGTATATGATTTCGACAACATCAATCTCTACGACGTAGAAAGCGTGGAAGTGCTCAAAGACGCCTCCATCTACGGCTCCCGCGGCGCCGGCGGCGCAAT
>CAYZFG010000012.1:0-40436 GCA_964477665.1 uncultured Staphylococcus sp. | reverse complement strand
AACTGTGCAACAATTCATTAAATTATTTTTTCATTCGATTGTGTCAAACTTCCGTCGTTGAGCGCGTAGGAAGCACCAAGACCGGATATTGGAAAGTCAACCGCTCAATCAAGGAATAATTTCCTAATAAATTTCCTAATAAATTTCCTAATAAACTTCCTAATAAACTACCGGATGGGGATTATCGGGAATGGCTTCATATCTTCTTTAATATTATAATTTTTCTTAACGGTTACGGAAATCAGGGGAATATTTCGTATCTTTGTAAATTAAGTCTTTTCACTACGGATTTTCATGAACCGCCTGATATTTTCTTTCGCAATATTGGCCTTGGCTGCCGCTCCGCAGGCCGTGGCACAGATTTCATTCACGGGAAACACCCACAGCGTCATCACCGAAACGCCCGCTGCTTCTACGGGTCTCGATGCGGTGTATGTGCTCTACGATGCTGCCGGAGTCACGGTGAGCTATACATCACAACAGGGCAACACATCGGCCACATGGCAGCAATACGGCTCGCTAGGCGGAGGATTTGCCGAACCGGTCGTCGGTGTGGTGCGTGCGGGTGCTACGTCGTCGGTCACGCTTAAGTCGGGCGACCGCGGCTTCATAATAGAGGACGGCGATGCCCGCTGTTATTTCTACATAATCGACTACGCCACGCATCCTTACGGCGTGACGGCTATCGCGCCGAGCGCCGAGCAGGATTGCGGCCAGGTATCGCTCGACATTACGGGCTCGGCGGTTGCCATCAATTACTACAGCATCAACGGTCGCGCCGTAGAGCTTGACCGCGGAATCACACTGAGCTACGCCACGATGACCCTCGATGATTCGTCGAAAACTTACCGCGTGGATCAGGCCGACGTGAATTTCGCTCATCTCTCTCCGGTAATCCACGCTCCGGCTCCGCTTTGCGCCACTGAATTTGTGCTTGAAGGCGACCGATTCCTCGCCCAATGGGGTATGGCTGAGACGGTAGTTTCGTCGACCATGCAGCCGACAGCCGTGGAAGCCTATACTTCCGCCACCCAGGAGTCACGCGATAATTCCAACGAGACAGGCAGCGGCAACGACGGTCTGGGCGGTTCGGCTCCGGCCGAGGTAGAATTTTATGCCGTGGTGACCGACGCCGCGGTGTTTACCGAGTGGCAATTTTCCACCTACCCTGATTTTGACGACATACAGCTCCGCATCTCTGACCCGGTGACGAGCTATACTTTCCGCGAGCAAGGCACTACCTACGTAAGATTCGTGTGTGCCAACGATGCCGGCACGTGTGACTACACCGGCTCAGTCTACACCGTGTCGATAGGTCAGTCGTCACTTCTCTGTCCCAACGCTTTCTCACCCGGAGCGAGCGAAGGGGTCAACGATGAGTGGAAGGTAAGCTACTCGTCGATAGTGGAATTTGAATGTCATATTTTCAACAAACTCGGAGTGAAAATGGCTTCGTTCACTGATCCGTCGCAAGGCTGGGACGGCCGCTACAACGGCAAACTCGTTCCCGCCGGAGTATATTATTACGTAATCAAAGCCCGGGGTGCCGACGATAAAAAGTATAATCTCTCGGGCGACATCAACATTGTAAACTATAGATAACATGAACATTATATATACGACTCTACTGTCAGCCTCACTATCCTTAGCGGCGCTTTCAGCCTCGGCCCGCGATGCGTCGGCCGTGTTCTCGACTGTCGTGGCTCCTTACACTCCTGTAGAAATGACATTCTGCGGCAAGGCCGTGGATCTCGATAATACAATGATGGCCGAGCGACTTGACCGCGAACTCACCGGCATGTCATATTCCCACACCAATACACTCCTGACCATCAAGCGCGCCAACAAGCTTTTCCCCGAGCTTGCTCCCATCCTGAAGCGCAACGGTATTCCCGCCGACCTCCTCTATCTGGCCTGCGTGGAGAGCACACTGAATCCGCGTGCCTACTCGGCGGCTAAAGCTGCCGGACTGTGGCAGTTCATTCCGGAGACAGGTAAGCAATACGGATTGGAGGTGAATGAGTACGTCGACGAGCGATATAATACCGAGAAGGCCACCGAGGCCGCGTGCCGCTACTTCCGCAAGGCTTTTGAGAAATACGGCAACTGGGAATCAGTCGCCGCGAGCTATAATGGCGGAATGGGACGCATCTCATCCGAGCTCGAAAAGCAGCAGCAACGCTCGGCTTTCAACCTCTATCTCGCCGACGAAACCATGCGCTATATATTCCGCATCATGGCTACCAAACTCATCATGGAAAATCCCCGCGCCTATGGCTTCAACCTCTACAAGTCGCAGCTTTATCAGCCCGTGGAATACCGCACCGTGACGGTGGATTATCCCGTGGAGGACTGGCCCACTTGGGCTAAGAAGCAGGGTATCGACTACCTTACACTGCGCGAGCACAACCAGTGGATTCGTGCCAAGAGCCTGCCCAACAAGTCGGGCAAGGCTTACAAGGTGCGTATCCCTGTAGAGAAGTCGCTCTCGCGAAAGAAACAAGACATTACCGTTTACAATCCGGCCTGGACTATCGACTGATCGTCCCGGCCTTCACATGAAAGGCAAAAATGAACAGCATAGCAACCAATGATAAATTGAGTGTGCTCGGAGCCCGCGTGCACAATCTCAAAAACATCGACGTAGATATACCACACAACACACTTACCGTCATCACGGGCCTGAGCGGCAGCGGAAAGTCGTCGCTCGCTTTCGACACCATTTTCGCCGAAGGTCAGCGCCGCTATATCGAGACGTTCTCATCCTACGCCCGTAACATGATAGGCAACCTTGAGCGCCCCGATGTGGACAAGATTTCCGGTCTGAGCCCGGTCATAGCCATCGAGCAGAAAACCACCAACCGCAATCCCCGAAGCACCATAGGCACCACCACAGAGGTCTACGACTTCCTGCGACTGCTCTACGCCCGAATCGGCACGGCTGTGAGCTACCTCACGGGCGAGCCCATGGTGAAATATTCGCGCGAGCAGATCGTGAGCCTCATCGTGGAGCGGTTTGCCGGGCATAAGGTCTATATCCTCGCCCCGGTGGTCAAGAATCGCAAAGGTCACTACAAAGACCTCTTCGAGTCACTCCGCAAGAAAGGGTTTCTCAATGTGAGGGTCGACGGCGAGATACGCGCCCTCGTGCCGGGAATGAAAGTTGACCGATACAAGAATCATGACATCGAACTCGTAGTTGACCGTCTGAAGGTCTCTGACAAGGATCTTACCCGCCTTGATGCCACTGTGGCCGATGCGTTGAAGCAGGGCGACAAGCAGCTGATGATCTATGATGTGGACACTGACTCGGTGAGCCACTTTTCGCAGACGCTCATGGACCCCGTCAGCGGCCTGTCATACCGCGACCCCGCTCCTCATAATTTCTCATTCAACTCACCGCTGGGTGCTTGCCCGGTATGTAAGGGTTTAGGCACGGTCAATCTCATTGACCGCGAGAAGATTATCCCCAATCCGTCGCTCTCGATCTATCAGGGCGGTATCACTCCGCTCGGCAAGTTTCGCGACTCGATGATTTTCTGGCAGATCGACGCGATATGCAAGAAATACGGCCACACTCTCAAGACTCCCATCTCGCAGCTTAGCGAGGAGGCTCTCAATGATATTCTCAACGGCACTAATGAGCGGCTGTCTATAGAAAACGCCACCATGGCTACATATAATTACTTCCAGCTCTACGAAGGACTTGTGAAGTATATCGAGATGAATCGCGATGAGGATTCGTCGGCGGCCGCAAAGAAGTGGAGCGAGGGATTTTTTACCCGCGCGGTGTGCCCTGAGTGTCACGGCGACCGTCTCAATAAGGAAGCGCTTCACTATTACATCGACGGCAAGACCATCGCTGACCTGTGCCGAATGGATATAGGCGAGCTCTACGAGTGGTCACTGACGGTGGAAGAGCGCCTCTCGCCCACTCAGCTCATCATCGCCCGCGAAATCATGAAGGAGATACGCTCCCGACTGAGTTTCCTCGTTGACGTGGGACTGGATTATTTACAGTTGGCCCGTGGCTCGGCCACGCTCTCGGGCGGCGAAAGTCAGCGCATACGCCTTGCCACGCAGCTTGGCAGCCAACTGGTCAACGTAATGTATATTCTCGACGAGCCTTCCATTGGCCTACATCAGCGCGACAACCTCCGCCTGATCAATTCGCTAAAACGACTGCGCGACGCGCGTAACTCCATCATCGTGGTCGAGCACGATAAGGACATGATGCTTGAGGCTGACTACGTGGTCGATATCGGCCCCAAGGCAGGAAGAAAGGGTGGCGAGGTGGTATTTGCCGGTACGCCCAAAAAGATGCTGAAGTCTGACACGCTCACTGCAAGCTACCTCAACGGCAATCGCGCTCTCGCCATCCCCGAGAAGCGACGTGAAGGCAACGGCAAGCATCTGATACTCCGCGGCGCCACGGGCAATAATCTTCGCGACGTGACGCTCGACATCCCGTTGGGCACTTTTGTGTGCGTGGCGGGAGTATCGGGCAGCGGAAAGTCGTCGCTCATCAATGCTACGCTCCAGCCTATTCTCAGCCAGAAGTTTTACCGCAGCTCTACCGCACCACTCCCCTATTCCTCGATCGAGGGGTTGGAGAATATCGACAAGGTGGTGACCGTGGATCAGTCGCCGCTCGGCAAGTCACCTCGCTCTAATCCTGCTACTTACACGGGAGTATTCACCGCCATACGCGACCTTTTCGCCAATCTTTCCGAGGCCAAGATTCGCGGCTACCGTCCCGGTAGATTCTCATTCAACATCGCCGGGGGCCGATGCGAGACTTGCAACGGTAATGGCTATAAGACCATTGAAATGAATTTTCTCCCCGATGTGCTCGTGACCTGCGAGACCTGCGGCGGAAAGCGCTATAATCGCGAGACTCTCGAAGTGAGATTCAAGGGCAAGTCGATAGCCGATGTGCTCGACATGACTATAAATCAGGCTGTAGAGTTCTTTGCCGGTATATCGTCTATCATCAACAAAATCAAGGTGTTGCAGGAAATAGGTCTGGGTTACATCAAGCTCGGCCAACCCTCATCCACCCTCTCGGGCGGCGAAAACCAGCGCGTCAAACTCGCCACCGAGTTATCGAAACGCGATACCGGTCGCACTCTTTTCATACTCGACGAGCCCACTACAGGCCTGCATTTCGAGGATATAAGCGTGCTTCTAAATGTGCTTCAACGCCTTGTGGCTAAGGGCAATACGGTGATTGTAATCGAGCACAACCTCGACGTGATAAAGAGTGCCGACCTCGTGGTGGACATGGGCCCGGGCGGAGGTAAAAACGGCGGTCAGATTATCGCCGTAGGTACCCCTGAAGAGGTAGCCGCCACCGATTCGCCCACCGCTGAATTTCTGCGTCAGGAGTTGGCTCAGAAGTGAGGCAACACTATCGCAATATTTCCGGCTGAAGTCTCAGCCACCATCCACATAGTCGTCCCGTCGTCGGCCACCACAGTGACTGCGTCGGGGCGAATTTCTTTTCCGTCCTCCGCTATCTTCACTATAGCACCTTCGGCATCAACTGCAATGTCGACACGCTCGCGTGTGTCAAGACTCACCAACAGGTAATCACCCGAGGCGGTGCGGGATACGAGCACTCCCGGTTCGTCGCCACGCATGGAGCGCGTCGCGCTTATGTAACGGGGCGTAGCATCAGCAAGGAGCACATCCTCATCAGTAGGATTTCCCACTCCCGGTCGCTGGCCGGTGCCTACGCCGGAAGGAGGTACATCTACGCCGCCTCCATCATTACGCGTCTCAGTCTTGTCGCAAGCCACTGTCGCAATGCAGAGCAATAATATGTAAAATAGTCGTTTCATCATTCTACTATTCTGATAGTCAACATTCCTGCGGTTCCCGAGGGGGATGTGAAGCGGAGTGAATGATTGCCAAGTCCTAATCTGGAAGGCACGAGATAACTTTCGGTCACCTTCTTGCCGTCGACAGTCCACTCGGCATCATCAGGAATATATTCTGACACAAGGTCAATCTTCTCATCACCAAGCGCATAAGTACCGCGCAATGGCGACGGCGCGCCGGGTATCACTACCGGCTCATTTGCGCGGTCGCCCCACAGATACTCAGCCAACTCCGGATAGAGTACGAAAGGATTCCTATTGCCCTGCTTCGCCGCTATTACCTCCATACGCCGGCGCTCATCATCGCTCACCGGGTCGGCGCGGTGATATTCCATCAGCGTGGCCTGAGCATAGGGCGTGAATGCCGGATATACAGTGCCGTCGAGCATCATGTAGCCGCGCGGTGTGAGGTCGACGGGCGAATGAACCGCCACGTAATAAAAGAACACGCGCGCGAAATCGCCGCGAAAGTCAGTGGGCGGCTCGTAGAAACTTACAGGCAGACCCGCGATGGCAGCTGTTCCCGCACGCCATATACCATTGTCATACGTCGCTTCGTCGACTTTCCCAAGAGGCAAATCCCTCCTCACGGCATCTGTTTCATCGCTGAGCCGCAGCACATTATACATATCCACAAGAGCCTCAGTGGCCATCCATTCCTGCGGAACGATCATACCGTATCGCCACTGAGTCGCATCCACAGTGCTACCGCTAAATACATCGAAATAGCCTGACACATAGCTTCCACCCTTCATATCCACAGCTTCAAGTGCGGGAGTGATCGGTGCAAAATCCGCAGCCACGGCTGCCCGAAGCGGCGCACCGCTCAGGCCATTGAATCGCGCGGGCAATTCGCCCGCCACGGCAGTGAGCGCGGTTAAGGCTGCGACCGGTAATAAAATCTTCATTGCTTTAAAATGAAAAGAGGCTCCACTGCAGACTGAGCAGTGAAACCTCAAATTGAAATTAACCGATTTAATCTTCAGCTATTAAGCCTTCACCTTATCAACGATAGCCTTGAAAGCGGCGGGATTGTTGAGGGCGAGGTCAGCAAGCACCTTGCGGTTGATCTCTATACCGGCCTTGTGGATAAGACCCATGAGCTTAGAGTAAGAAAGGTCTTCAAGACGGGCAGCAGCATTGATACGCTGAATCCAGAGAGCACGGAAATTGTGCTTCTTGTCCTTGCGGTCACGGTAAGCGTAAGTGAGACCCTTTTCCCAGGTATTCTTGGCTACGGTCCACACATTGCGGCGGCAACCGAAGTAACCACGGGTGAGTTTAAGGATTTTCTTGCGGCGAGCTCTTGAAGCTACATGATTTACTGATCTTGGCATTGAAGTAATAATTTGTGAATGTCAGCGGCTTTTGCACTTGGGTGCTGACCATTCGGTTAAAAAATGAAATTATAAATCACGAATTAATCGGGAAAAAATATGCTTGAAGCCTTAGGCTTACTTCATGGCGAGGAGTTCCTTTACGGCCTTCTCGTTAGAACCTGAAACGAGAGCGAAGTGAGTAAGGTTACGCTTCTGCTTCTTGGTCTTCTTGGTAAGAATGTGGCTCTTGTAAGCATGTTTTCTCTTAATCTTTCCTGATCCGGTAAGGGCGAACCTCTTTTTGGCACCGGAATTAGTCTTAATCTTGGGCATTGTTTAGTTTTTTAAGATTTTAATTCGAGTTATATTGATTTCCTGCATCACACGTGAGGCGGGATTTCTTTATTTTTTCTTGGGGCTGAGCATTATGATCATGCGCTTTCCTTCGAGCACGGGCATCTGATCGACTTTGCCATACTCCTCAAGGTCGTTAGCAAAGCGGAGGAGAAGTACCTCACCCTGCTCCTTGAAGAGAATAGAGCGGCCTTTGAAGAACACGTAGGCTTTCACCTTTGCACCTTCCTGAAGGAAGCCTATTGCGTGCTTGAGCTTAAAGTTGTAGTCATGATCATCAGTCTGCGGTCCGAATCTTATTTCCTTCACCACCACTTTCGTAGCCTTGGCTTTCTGCTCCTTGGCACGCTTTTTCTGCTGGTAAAGGAACTTCTGATAATCAAGGATCTTGCACACCGGAGGAGCCGCGTTGGGCGAGATCTCGATAAGGTCGAGACCCTGCTCCTCGGCGATGGCGCGAGCCTGCTGGATGGTATAGATACCTGTCTCCACATTATCGCCCACCAGTCGCACCTCGCGGGCACGTATCTGATCGTTGATAGCGTAGGGGTCCTTGTCGTTAGGACGGCCGGGGTTGTTACCGCGGCGCTGGCCACCGTTATTATTACCGGCTGCGGGACGGGGCCTGGGAGGCATGTAAGGTTTTTTCTCCATTCAGAGGGGTTATTGATTTATCATTTCTTGGACTTCGCGAGTCAATTCGTCTGCAAAGGTAGCAATTTTCATCGAACCTTTATCACCTTCGCCCTGTTTTCTTACAGAAACTTCACCATTTTCTGCTTCTTTTTCACCCACGATGAGCATATAGGGTATTCTTTTGAGCTCATTGTCGCGAATTTTCTTGCCGATTTTCTCGTTTCGGTCATCGACCACGGCGCGGATGTCGCTCTTGGCGAGCTCGGCTGCCACGTGGGCTGCGTAGTCGTTGAACTTCTCCGAGATGGGAAGCACTGCCACCTGGTCAGGGGCGAGCCACAGGGGGAAGCGGCCGGCGGTGTGCTCAAGAAGCACGGCCACGAAGCGCTCCATCGAGCCGAAGGGGGCGCGGTGAATCATCACGGGACGATGCTTGGCATTGTCGCTGCCGGTGTATTCGAGTTCAAATCGCTCGGGAAGGTTGTAGTCGACCTGAATGGTACCGAGCTGCCAGCGGCGACCCAGGGCATCCTTGACCATGAAGTCGAGTTTGGGGCCGTAGAAAGCGGCCTCACCGAGTTCGGTGCGGGCATTGAGTCCCTTTTCCTCGCAAGCCTCTATGATGGCCTGCTCGGCAAGGTGCCAGTTTTCGTCGCTACCTATATATTTTTCCTTGTGGGCGGGGTCGCGGAGCGAGATCTGAGCCTCGAAGTTGTCAAATTTAAGAGCCTTGAAGATGTAGAAGATAATGTCCATCACCTTGAGGAACTCGCCCTTAATCTGATCAGGGGCGCAGTAGATATGGGCATCGTCCTGCGTGAAACCGCGCACACGGGTCAGACCGTGGAGCTCACCCGACTGCTCGTAGCGGTATACGGTACCAAACTCGGCCAGACGCAGAGGGAGGTCACGGTAGCTACGGGGAAGAGCGCGGAATATCTCGCAGTGGTGAGGGCAGTTCATGGGTTTGAGCAGATACTCCTCGCCTTCCTCGGGAGTGTGGATAGGCTGGAACGAGTCCTTGCCATACTTGGCATAGTGGCCTGAGGTCACGTAGAGATTCTTGTTTCCGATATGGGGAGTGATTACCTGCTGGTAGCCATACTGCTTCTGAATCTTGCGGAGGAACTGCTCCAGACGGTCGCGAAGTGCGGTACCCTTGGGGAGCCACAGAGGCAAGCCGGCACCTACATTCTGCGAGAATGCAAAGAGTTCCATCTCCTTGCCGAGCTTGCGGTGGTCACGCTTCTTAGCCTCCTCAAGCAGGGCGAGATACTCGTCGAGCATCTTCTTCTTGGGGAAAGTAATACCGTAGACTCTCACGAGCTGCTTTCTCTTCTCGTCGCCGCGCCAGAAAGCGCCGGCGAGCGAAGTGATCTTCACAGCCTTGATGGGGGCGGTATTTGCGATATGGGGGCCACGGCAGAGGTCGGTAAACGCACCCTGGGTATAAGTGGTGATGTGACCGTCCTCAAGCTCCGAGATAAGTTCGCATTTATATTCCTCACCGCGGTCGCCGAAGAGCTTCATAGCATCGGCCTTGGAAATATCCTCGCGCACGATGGCATTTTTCTTCTGGGCAAGTTCGAGCATCTTCTTCTCGATGCGGGGGAAGTCAGCGGCGGTTATGTTGTGTTCACCCGGGTCGATATCGTAGTAGAAACCGTTTTCGATAGCCGGGCCGATGCCGAATTTCACGCCGGGGAAAAGCTCCTGAAGAGCCTCGGCGAGAAGGTGGGCTGACGAGTGCCAGAAAGCGTGCTTGCCTTCGGGATCATCCCACTTGTAGAGACGCACCTCGGCATCCTCCTCGATAGGACGTGTCACGTCCCACTCCTGAGAGTTGACTGATGCGGCGAGTACGTCGCGTGCCAGCTGAGCGCTGAGACTTTCGGCGATCTGCAACGGAGTTACGCCTTTTTCATATTCGCGTACACTGCCGTCGGGGAAAGTGATTTTAATCATTGGTATATATTCGATTAAGTTTGACGGGCCATACGGACGACCCGATTATTTTTTCAGTCGGCAAAGATACGAAATTTTTCCACAATTTCAAAATTCCATGACCGGAATTAAATATTACCCATGCAATTTCATTAAAACGCTTGCTCCTGCCGGGGATTTTTTGTAACTTTGCACATTAATAACGCCGCGCACTTGCGCGCGACCACCTAAACCAAGCTCATCATCACCTCATAAATGATACAGTCACCCTACCGTCGCGGAGCCGAAGACGGCCTCATTTTCGGAATATATCTCACCGTACTTTTCTACGCCACGGTCCTCTCGCAACAGTTCAGCCTGCTCGGATTTCCGGCTCTCATCATGATGGCCGGCGTGCCGGTAGTGATATTCATCATGATGAAGCGCTACGCCGCCCGCCTGGGAGCCGCGTCGAGCTTCTCGATGCTCTGGATGCAGGGGCTCGTGATATTTGCCTGCGGTAGCACCATAGCTTGCGCCATGCTTTTCATCTATCTGAGATGGATCAACCCCGATTTCTTCACTTCGCAGCTGCAATTTTTAGCTGACATGAAGATAGATAAGTCCACCGAGTTTCTCCGCCAGTCAAAGGATATGGCTCAGCAGATTCTCGACTCGGGCATGGTGCCCCGCGCTATCGACATGGTAGTGGAGTTCATTCTCTTAGGCATAGTCTCGGGCTCGCTGCTGTCTATGGTGCTCAGCGGCATCATATCGCTGCTGGGAGGCAACAAACGATAACATTACTCACGAATCTCACTTTTTCACCTTATGGATATATCGGTTATAATCCCGCTTTACAACGAAGAAGAATCGCTCCCCGAGCTCGCCGAGTGGATAGAGCGCGTCATGGCTGAAAACGGTTTCAGCTACGAGGTACTGTTTATCGACGACGGCTCGACCGACAAATCGTGGGACGTCATCACCGCTCTCTCCCGCCGCAACCCCGCGCTGAAAGGGGTGCGCTTCCGCCGCAACTACGGGAAGTCGCCGGCCCTCCACACCGGTTTTACCCGCGCTCAGGGCGACGTGGTGATCACCATGGATGCCGACCTTCAGGACAGCCCTGATGAGATACCCGAACTCTACCGCATGATCACGGCCGACGGTTATGACCTCGTGTCGGGCTGGAAGCAGAAGCGATATGACCCGCTGTCAAAGACCATCCCCACCAAGCTTTTCAATGCCACGGCGCGACTGGTATCGGGCATCAAGAATCTCCACGACTTCAACTGCGGCCTCAAGGCTTACCGCAACGAGGTGGTGAAGCACATCGAGGTCTACGGCGACATGCACCGCTATATCCCCTATCTTGCCAAAAATGCCGGGTTCGCCCGCATAGGCGAGAAGGTGGTTCACCATCAGGCCCGCAAGTACGGCTCGACGAAATTTGGCCTCGACCGCTTCGTCAACGGTTATCTTGACCTTGCCACGCTGTGGTTTACCGGGAAGTTTGGCGCCAAGCCCATGCACTTCTTCGGTCTGCTCGGCTCGCTCATGTTCATCATAGGCTTCATCGCCATCATAGTGGTGGGTGCCATGAAGCTCTACTACATGCATTCGGGTCACCCCTACATCCTCGTGACCGACTCGCCCTACTTCTATCTTGCACTCACGATGATGATACTCGGCACCCAGCTGTTTTTGGGCGGATTCATAGGCGAACTGGTGGTGCGCAATTCCAGTGACCGCAACAAATACGAAATCAAAGAAGAAATCAGATGAAACATCTCGATACATATCCCCAATTCTATGCCCTGAGCGAGGACCGCTTCTCGTGTCGAGCCTTTAAGCCCGACGCCGTGGAGCCGTCGCTGCTGCTCTCGGTGCTCGATGCCGCCCGCCTCGCGCCCTCGGCCTGCAACCGCCAGCCGTGGATGTTTGCCGTGGCCGACACTGAGGAGCTGCGTCAAGCCGTGGCCGCGAGCTACCATCGTGAATGGTTTGCCTCAGCGCCGGTCTACATCGTAGCCTGCGGACTTCATTCCGAGGCCTGGCACCGTCAGGCCGACGGCAAGGACCATACCGACGTGGATGTAGCCATCGCCGTAGAGCATCTGTGCCTTGCCGCCGCGTCGCTCGGATTGGGCACCTGCTGGGTGTGCAACTTCGACACTGCCGCCGTAGCTCGCGCTTTCAACATGCCCGATGATGTGGAGCCCATTGCCCTCATCCCGCTCGGCTATCCGGCCGACGGTATCACTCCCGCTCCCAAGAAACGTAAAAACTTAACCGAAATCGTCAGATGGGGAAAATTCTGACACCGCTCCGCCTGCTCCTCGCATCGGCCGCCGCCGCACTCATGCTCACCGCATGTGATGCCACCGGCTGCATAGGCAACCGCAACTCGCTGCCGCTGGCAGGGTTTTACTCGGCGGCTACTGACAATGCCGTATCAGTGACGGGCCTCTCGGTAATGGGCGTGGGTGCGCCGGGCGATTCGCTCCTCTACACGTCGTCACAGACTCTCAGCCAGATATATCTCCCGCTGCGTGCCCGCGACAACTCTACCACTTACCAGCTCACTTTCACTTCGGGCGATGTCACCGACCCCGACGCTGTAGCCGTGGATGAAATCACGATGGAATACACGGCCACTCCATGGTTTGCCTCGGAGGACTGCGGCGCGATGTACCGCTACCATATCGAGAAACTCGAATACACTACCCGCGTAATCGAGCGCGTGGAGCTGGTAGACTCACTTATCACAAATTTTGACGTGGAGACCATCCACATATATCTGCGCGACAATTCCGCCGGGAAAGGAGATAAACGATGACCCGCCGATTTCTCCACATTATTATATTAGCGGCAGCCCTGCTCGTCATGGCTGTTCCCGCCGAGGCGCAGCGACGCATCACCCCGGTGGGCGTGCCTTCAGCGGGCACGTCGTATCGCGAGAAGACTGACTCGGTGAGGCCCGCCGGCGTGGTAGAGCAGCTCGATGCCAAGGGCAACACCATCCTCGTCGACACCATCACCGGCCGCGAGTATATCGACTCCACCGCCATCAAGGCTCCCCCGAAGATGATCTACCCTACCATCAACGGCTTGCAGGTGGGAGTAAATCTGTGGGATGCGGCGCTCCGCATCTTCGGCCAGCACTACGGCCTGGGCGGCGTGTGGGCGGCTCTGTCGATCCACAACCGCTATTTCCCCTACTTCGAGGCAGGCATAGGCATGGCTAGTGTCACCCCCTCCAATTCCAATTTCACTTTTAAAACCCCTATGGCTCCCTATTTCAAGATAGGCGCCAACTACAACTTCCTTTATAACTCCTCCGAAGCCTATCAGCTCTACGCAGGACTCCGCTACGGCTTCACTCCTTACCGTTACTCGATCGACAATGTGACCGTCGACGATGGCTACTGGGACACCTCGACAACCTTCTCCATCCCCCGCCGAAGCGCTACGGCAGGGTATGTCGAACTGCTCTTGGGGCTCAACGTGAAAATCGTAAAAAACCTCTCGCTCGGCTGGGCCGTGGGCTTCCACTGGATAGCCCATGAATCGAAATCGCCCTATGGCCGACCTATGTATATTCCCGGTTACGGCACGCGCTCAAGCCAGCTCACCGGAAATCTTATGATCACCTACACCTTGCCGCTAAACAAAAAGCGGGCCGTATCGGTTGATATTGAAGACAATAATTCTTCATCAACTGATTCAACTGAATAATGGAAACGACAAAACGCATCGTCATAGTAGGCGCATCATCGGGCATAGGCAACACCGTGGCGCGCGATTTCATCAACATGGGTTTCAAAGTGGGCGTCGCAGCCCGCTCCGAAGCTCCGCTGAAGGCACTCCGCGACCTTAACCCCGCGATGGTGGAATACGAAATCATCGACGTGACGGCCCGCGACGCCGGCAAGCGATTGCTGGGTCTGGTGAAGCGGCTCGGAGGCATGGACATACTGCTTCTGGCCTCAGGCGTGGGATTCCAGAATCCCGCTCTCGACATGGGTCGCGAGATGAACATGCTCGAAACCAACGTAGTGGGCTTCGCCCGCATAATCGCCACCGCCTACCGCTACTATCGCGACTGCCCCACAGCGACCACCCCGGGACAAATCGCAGCCATTACCTCGGTAGCGGGCACTAAAGGCATTGGCGTGGCCGCGGCTTACAGCGCGTCGAAACGCTTTCAGCAAAATTACCTCGAAGCGCTCCGACAGCTTGCACGCAAGCAGGACGTGGATGTGGCCATTACCGACATCCGGCCCGGCTTCATCCGCACTCCCCTGCTCGACGGCGCTACTGACTACATCATGGAAATGGATGTGGAATATGCGTCGAAGCTCATCGAAGCTGCCGTGCTCAAGCGCAAGCGTGTGGCCACGGTCGACTGGCGATGGCGCGTCGTCACCTCGCTGTGGAGCCTGATACCTTCATGCCTGTGGACCAAAATGGACATAGGCCTTAACTCTTGAATCAACTGTAAAAAATGATAGAACGTATAGTTATAATCGACTCGGTCGATCCCGTAAGTTTCTACGGAGTCAACAACTCCAATATGCAGCTTATCCGCAACCTCTTCCCCAAGCTCCGCGTCACGGCGCGCGGCTCGGTGATAAAGGTGATAGGCGACGATGCCGAGACGGCCGAATTTGAAAAGAAAATCAAGGAACTTGAAGAGTACTGCTCCAAGTTCAATAAGCTCACCGAGGATGTGATCCTCGACATCGTCAAGGGCAAGACCCCCGACGAGCCCAAGCTCGACGATGTGATAATCTACGGCATCAACGGCAAGCCTATCTCGGGCCGTAATGCCAATCAGGTCAAGATGGTGAAGTCGTTTCGCGACAATGATCTTACCTTCGCCCTCGGTCCGGCAGGTACGGGTAAGACCTACATTGCCATAGCACTTGCAGTCAAGGCTCTGAAAAACCGCGAGGTCAAGAAGATTATCCTCTCGCGTCCGGCCGTGGAGGCGGGCGAAAAGCTCGGTTTCCTTCCCGGCGACATGAAGGATAAGATCGACCCGTATCTCCAGCCGCTCTACGATGCTCTGGAGGATATGATTCCGGCGGTCAAGCTCAAGGAGTATCTTGACACCAAGGTTATCCAGATTGCGCCGCTTGCATTCATGCGCGGCCGCACTCTCAACGATGCCGTGATCGTGCTCGATGAGGCGCAGAATACCACCACTCATCAGATCAAGATGTTCCTTACCCGCTTGGGTATGAACGGCAAGATGATCATCACCGGCGACGTGACGCAGATCGACCTCCCCCGCTCCGTAGGTTCGGGTCTGGTGCAGGCGTTACGTGTGCTGAAGGGTGTGCCCGGCATAGGCCGCATCGAGTTTGGCAAGAAGGATATAGTGCGCCACCCGCTCGTGCAGCGTATCGTGGAGGCTTACGAAAGCGCCGATAAGAAGGGCGAAACAGCTCCCGAAGCTGACGGCGAAGCGCCTACGAAAGAGGCTGAAGAATAATCCGGTCGCTCTTTTCGATAAGGCCGGCTATCTCAGCCAACCGCTCCCTGAATCCATTGACCGTCACGGTCAAGTCAGCATTATTCATCGGCAAGCCATTGATGACGATTCCGTCAAAGTGGCTTGTCGATGCTGTTTCTTTCTCAAATGATTTGGCGGAGATAAGTGTCATGGTTGCAGGATCGTAGCTCACCACGGCATTGACCGTCACCACACCCGGGGCCACAAAAGCCCGGCAGAGGATATTGCGCACAGTGCAGCTCATCAGTTGGCGCTGATCTTGTGTTGCCGCGCGGCTTTGTAAAGGGCGCGCGAGTTGGTGCGGGTGCGGAGCAGTGAGATTGAATCCACGTAGGTGACGCCGCTTTCCATGCGCGGCACGGTGAGCGCTCCGTATACGCTGCGGGCCACTCGGGCGGAGTCGAGGTAAAGCGTGAGTTGCTGCCTTCCCTCTGACTCAGGACGGTAAGTCGCATCTACATATTCCGTGGAGCCGTCGTCGTAGTTCACCACTATCACTGCACTTATGGGCACGGTGGCCTTGACGGGACGCATGGAAAGTGTATAAGCGTCGCCGCGCTCCCAGCCGCGATCGCTGCGCAGCGAGAAGGTCGAGGTAAACATGGGCGACGTGGGTGAGAATCGCAAGGCGGAGGGTGAGCTCCACACTACGGCTGAGTCGGCGTCGGTATACGCGGCACGCACCGTAGCCTCGGTAGCTCCGAGTTTTTCAGCCTCGGCAAGGCGATCTTCGAGTATCTTGATAGTCTTTTCGTTGACTTCCATGTATATATCCACATGCTGACCGTACCAGTACAGCGACGTGTCAAATTTTTCGCTCGTCACGCCATGCTTCTCCAGAATCGACTGCTTGAGCACGCGCCGAAGCGAGTCAGAGCGGAACCCGTCGGAATTATCAGCCACAGCCTCGCCGGTATGAATATCGGCCATGAGGAGAGCCATATCGTCGGGCTTGATGATTCCTGACGGAGTCTTGCCGCACGCCGCGAGGAGCACTACAGCGATGATTGCGATATATGCCGGAAATCTATTCATTCCTCAGTAGCGGGATTATCAATCTCCGCGGCACGCTTCTGCAACGCCTTGGGAGAGAGTATATACTTGGAATAGAAGAAGATAAGCAGTCCCACACCTATACATATAGCCGAGTCGGCGATATTAAATACCGGCTGGAAAAAGAGAAACTCGTGTCCACCCACTCCGGGCACCCACGAGGGCCAGGTGAAGGTGAAGAGCGGGAAATAGAGCATGTCGACCACGCGACCGAAGAAAAGGGGCGCGTAGCCACCGCCGGCAGGAAACATCACAGCCACCTCGGGCGGATAGGGATTGTTGAAAATCAGTCCGTAGAAAAGGCAGTCAAATATATTGCCCGCCGCGCCGGCTATAATAAGCGCAAGGCTCACAAAATAGCCCGTAGCGATATGGCGTATATTGCTGATTTTCACCACATACCATATAAGCCACGCCACGAGCGCGATTCTGAACAGGGTGAGAAACAGCTTGCTCCCGAGCTCCATACCGAAGGCCATGCCGTTGTTTTCGATAAAGAGCAGGTGAAACCACGGGAAGATCCTTACATCTTCGCCGAGATAGAAGTGGGTTTTAACCCAAATCTTCACGACCTGGTCGATTACGACGATGGCCGTGAAGATGATGATGGCAAGTTTTGCGCGTGAAAACTTCATTTCTTTTTCTGCTGGTTTTTACCTTCCACACTGCGGGTGGCGTGGGGCACGGCGCGCAGGCGTTCCTTGGGGATGAGTTCGCCCGTCTCGCAGCATATTCCGTAAGTCTTGTTCTCGATACGGATCAGGGCGTTCTGCAGATGCTGGATAAACTTCATCTGGCGCTGCGCGAGCTGCCCGGCCTCTTCCTTGGAAAGAGTGTTGGCTCCTTCCTGAAGCACCTTAAATGTGGGTGATGTATCGGCGATGTCGTTGCCGTCAGTATTATTGACGGTACCGCGCAGAAGGTCATATTCTTTCTGAGCTACGGCGAGCTTTTCGAGAATCAGTTCCTTGAACTCCTGGAGTTCTTCATCGGAATAGCGGGTCTTTTCGCTCATATCTTTCAGTGGAGGAGAGTGTTAGAGAGTAAAAAATATGGAGGGTTGATTATTCGGCTTTGTTTACAGCAACCACCAGGTCGATGTCGTCGATATTGAGAGTCTCGGCTCCGGGAGCGTCGGCTGCTACAGGCTCGATTTTGATATCGCGGGCAAGCACCTGACGGGCGATGTAGTCACCATACTCGCGGATAGCGCCGTCGGTAGCCTCGCAGGGAGCGAAGACGAGCGTCACGCGGTCAGTGATATTATAGTCGCGGCTCTTGCGGATATTCTGGATGCGGTTGACGATCTCGCGGGCGATACCTTCGTTGCGGAGCTCGGGGGTGACGGTAATGTCGAGAGCTACGGTGAGGGCTCCTTCGTTGGCCACGAGCCATCCGGGAATATCCTCGGAGATGATTTCCACATCGGTCAGGTCCACGGTAGCCGGAGTGCCGTTTACGTCGAGAGTAATCTTGCCGTCGCGCTCAAATGCGGCGATAGCGTGGGCATCAAGATTCTTGATGGCTTCGGCCACGGCTTTCATGTTCTTGCCGTGCTTCGGACCGAGCTTCTTGAAGTCGGGTTTCACGGTCTTGACAAGTATACCGTCTTCGTTGCCTACGATCTTGATTTCCTTGACGTTGGTCTCGTTCTTAACGAGCTCGTTGATAGCGTCGAGGGCGGCGCGCTGAGCATCGTCGGTCACGGGGACCATGATGGCGGTGAGCGGCTGGCGCACCTTGATATTCACCTTGCGACGCAAGGCGAGCACCATGGAAGTGATGTCTTGAGCGAGCTTCATGCGGCTTTCAAGAGCGGGGTCGATGAGCGCTTCGTCGGCCTTGGGATAGGCTGCGAGGTGCACTGAAGCTCCGCCTTCGGCGCCGGTGAGGTCGAGATAAAGACGGTCGGCGAAGAAGGGTGCGAAAGGAGCCATGAGCACGGCCACTGTGCGGAGGCAGGTGTAGAGAGTCTGATAAGCTGCGAGCTTGTCTTCGTTCATCTCACCGCCCCAGAAGCGCTTGCGGTTGAGGCGCACGTACCAGTTGGAGAGGTTGTCGCCTACGAAGTCGCCTATAGCGCGGGCGGCGCGGGTGGGCTCGTAGTCCTCAAGGTCGGCGGTGACGTTCTTCACCAGAGTATTGAGGAGCGAGAGTATCCAGCGGTCGATTTCGGGACGCTTCTCCACGGGCACCTGAGGTGCATCGGGGTCGAAGCCGTCGACGTTGGCATACAGGGCAAAGAACGAGTAAGTGTTATAGAGCGTCGAGAAGAGCTTGCGGGCGGTATCCTGCACGCCTTTCTCGTCATATTTCAGGTTATCCCAGGGCGAGGAGTTGGAAATCATGTACCAGCGCACGGGGTCGGCACCGTAGGTTTCGATCTGGCCGAATGGGTCTACGGCGTTGCCGTGGCGCTTCGACATCTTGTTGCCATACTTATCGAGCACGAGTCCGTTGGAAACCACGGCTTTATAAGAGTTGGTATCAAATACCATACCTGCGATAGCGTGGAGGGTGAAGAACCATCCGCGTGTCTGGTCCACACCTTCAGCGATGAAGTCGGCGGGATACACTTCGCGATTCTCAAATGCCTCCTTGTTTTCAAAAGGATAGTGAATCTGGGCGTAGGGCATCGAGCCACTGTCAAACCACACGTCGATAAGGTCTTTCTCGCGGGTCATCTTCTTGCCTGAGGGCGAAACGAGGAAGATGTCATCCACATACGGGCGATGAAGATCGATCTTCTCATAGTTTTCCTTAGAGTAATCGCCGGGCTCGAATCCTGCCTTGCGGTAAGGATTCTCGGCCATAAATCCGGCCTCCACGGCGCGGTCTATTTCATTGTAGAGCTGCTCTACCGAGGTGATGCAGATTTCCTCGTTGCCGTCGTCAGTGCGCCAGATAGGGAGCGGAGTACCCCAGTAGCGGCTGCGCGAGAGGTTCCAGTCCTGAAGGTTTTCGAGCCACTTGCCGAAGCGGCCGGTACCTGTAGCAGCGGGCTTCCACTTGATGGTATCGTTAAGCTCCATGAGGCGGTCGCGCACGGCGGTGGTGCGGATAAACCAGCTGTCGAGCGGATAGTAGAGCACGGGCTTGTCAGTACGCCAGCAGTGGGGATAGTTGTGTACGTGCTTTTCGATCTTGAATACCTTGTCGGTAGCCTTAAGCTCCATGCATATCTTCACGTCGAGTGTCTCGGTCTCGTCGGTTGCGTCGGGGTCGTAAGCGTTTTTGACATAGGCGCCTTCCCAAGGCTTGTAGGCCTCAACGTCAACCATCTCCTCAACGAATTTCGGGTCGAGCTCGTCGAGTTTATAGAATTTTCCCTGAAGGTCTACCATGGGGCGGATATTGCCGTCGCGATCTATGAGGTGGAGCGGCGGGATATTGTTCTGACGCGAAACTCTCTGGTCATCAGCGCCGAATGTACCTGCGATATGCACGATACCGGTACCGTCCTCGGTGGTCACATAGTCACCGGGGATCACACGGAACGCACCCTCGCCGGGGTTCACCCACGGCAGGAGCTGGTGATAGTGTATACCCACAAAGTCGCGGCCCTCGCGGGTGGCCACCACTTCGTAGGGAATCAGTTTGTCACCCTTCTTGTAGTCGGCAAGTGCTATATCCTTGGCCTTGGAATTGAAGAGCGAACCCATCAGCGCATCAGCCACCACCACGGCGATAGGCTTGCCGCTGTAGGGATTGTAAGTGCGCACGATGTTGTATTTTATCGAGGGACCCATGGCAAGTGCCGTATTGGAGGGCAATGTCCAGGGAGTAGTGGTCCATGCGAGGAAGTAGGGTGTGCCCCACGATGATTCGAGCGAACGGAAGATGTCGAGTATCTCGTTTTCCTGCGAGAAATCGGTGGTATCTACCTTAAACTGAGCGATGCAAGTGGTATCTTTCACGTCGCGGTAGCAGCCGGGCTGGTTGAGCTCGTGGGAGCTCAGGCCGGTACCTGCGGCGGGCGAATAGGGCTGGATGGTGTAGCCCTTGTAGAGGAAGCCTTTCTTATGCAGTTCGCCGAGGAGCCACCATACTGATTCGATATAGCGGTTGTCATAGGTGATATAGGGGTCGGTCATGTCCACCCAGTAACCCATCTTGGAGGTCAGGTCCTCCCACTCGCGGGTATACTTCATCACCTCGGCGCGGCAAGCGGCATTGTATTCGTCTACCGTAATCTTCTTGCCGATGTCTTCCTTGGTGATTCCGAGATTCTTCTCCACGCCGAGCTCCACGGGCAGACCGTGGGTATCCCAGCCGGCCTTACGCTTCACCTGGAAGCCCTGCATGGTCTTGTAGCGGCAGAATATATCCTTGATGGTGCGCGCAAGCACGTGGTGGATACCGGGTCGACCGTTGGCCGATGGCGGTCCTTCAAAGAATACAAACGACGGCGCGCCTTTACGCTCCGTGATCGTAGAGTCAAACACGCTGCGCTGCGCCCATTGCGCTAAGATTTCACGATTCACTTCGGCCAGATTCAGGCCTGAATATTCCGGAAAACGAGTGCTCATATATTGAGGTTATGTTTAGTTCTTAAAAATCTCCGCAAATTTAGCAAATTTTTATCGCAATCACAAATTATAATTTCCTGTTGGATAATTAGCGATTATTCCATACCTTTGTGTTACGCTAATCGCCCGCCGCGTGATGCGTAATCATATTCAATCAGTATAAGACAGAAATTGCCGCAATTATGAGCAAGTTGAAAAAATATAAGAATCTTACCATTGAAAAAGACCGCAGGATTCTGGAGCTGCTTTCCCAAAATTTCCCCAACGTAGGAGCAGCTTCCACCGAAATAATAAATCTCGAAGCCATCCTCAACTTGCCTAAGGGCACGGAACACTTCGTGGCCGACCTTCACGGCGAGCACGAGGCTTTCCGCCATATCCTCCGCAATGCTTCGGGCAACATCAAGCGCAAGGTCACGGAAATATTCGGCTCCACGATGCGCGAGTCAGAGATCAAGGACCTGTGCACGCTCATCTATTACCCCAAGCCTAAGCTGGAATTAATCAAGGAGCAGGAAGCTGACCTCGACGATTTCTATAAGATTTCGCTCAACAATCTCGTCAAGGTATTGCGGTCAGTTTCAGCTAAATACACTCGCTCTAAAGTAAGAAAGACACTTCCTAAAAGTTTCGCTTACATTATAGAGGAACTTCTCCACGAGACGCCCGACGATGTCAAGAAGCAGGCCTACTACAACCGCATTATCGAGACGATCATCCTCACCGGTCAGGCCGATGATTTCATCGAGGCTATCGCCAACGTGATTCAACGGCTGTCGATCGACCAGCTTCACATCCTCGGCGATATATTTGACCGAGGTCCGGGGGCTCATCTCATCATGGATCTTCTCAAGGAGTTTCCCAATTACGACTTCCAGTGGGGCAACCACGACATATTGTGGATGGGTGCCGCGGCCGGCAACGAAGCGTGCATAGCCAATGTGCTCCGCCTCTCGCTCCGCTACGGCAACATGACCACCCTCGAAGAAGGCTACGGCATCAACCTCGTCCCGCTCGTGACGTTTGCCATGGAGACTTACGCTGACGATCCTTGCTCGCGCTTCAAAGCTAAGGTCTGCGCTGAAGATGACCCGTTTAACGAGAAAGATCTCCACCGCCTGGCTCTGATGCACAAGGCTATATCGGTGATTCAGTTTAAACTCGAAGGGGCGCTGATTGATAAATATCCCGAGTGGGGAATGGCTGACCGCAAGCTCCTCAATGCTATCGACTACAAGGCCGGTACTATCACTATCGACGGCAAGACCTACCCGCTCAACGATACCTATTTCCCCACCATCGACCCCGCCGACCCTTACCGCCTCACCGCCGAAGAAAAGGAGCTGATGGAAAAACTCCGTCACTCGTTTATGGTGAGCTACAAGCTATCGCAGCACATACAGGCTCTGCTTTCTCACGGAGCTATGTATGGCGTCTACAACGGCAATCTGCTTTTCCATGCCTCCATGCCCATGGATGGCCCTCGCTCGTTCAAGAAAATCAATGTGGGCGGCGAAATCGTATCAGGCCCTGCCCTCTTTGACCGCATCGGCACGGTGGTGCGCTCGGCTTTCAATACTGACAATGCCTCGCATGAAGAGGCTGAGTTTGGCCGCGATTTCTTCTGGTATCTGTGGTGCGGCCCTGACTCGCCACTTTTCGACAAGTCAAAAATGGCCACTTTCGAGCGCTATTTTATCGACGACCCCGAGACCCATAAGGAGGAGAAAGGTCAGTACTTCACCCTGCGCGAGAATCCCGAAGTGTGCGACTTCATCCTCGACGAGTTTAAGGTCAGTGGCCACCATCGCCACATCATCAACGGCCATGTACCCGTGCGCGCCGCCAAGGGCGAAAATCCCATCAAGGCCGACGGAAAACTGATGGTGATCGACGGCGGATTTGCCAAGGCTTATCACGACAAGACCGGTATAGCCGGCTACACCCTCGTATTCCACTCGCGCGGATTTGAACTCGTTCAGCACGAGCCCTTTACCTCTGCCGAAAACGCCATAGCCCACGGCACTGACATCGTGTCGACTAATCAGATTGTAGAGATGAGCTCGGCCCGAATGAGAGTGCGCGACACTGACAAAGGCCGCGAACTCCAGAGCCAGATCGACGAACTCATGGAGCTCCTCTACGCCTACCGCAGCGGCCTCATCCCCGAGCGATAATAGCTTGACATTATGGATATTGACAGCACACTATTTCAATCCCTTTTACGACAGCAGAACATTACCGAGTTCCGTGTCTTTACTCTTTCGCCATCCTGTATCGGTAATTCCAAGTTAGACAATAATATAAAGATCGGCTATCGCTACGTCGACTTAAGCAGCATCTACGCTTATATCAAAGACGACATTTTTCACATTTGTGACAGGGATTTCAATGAAATAAAGTTGTCGGATATCTATTTTTCTGAGAAAGGACTTCACCGCATCGGCTTTTCCCGGGAGGAGTATTTCTATCCATACAATAATAATGACAATTCTATAGTAATTGATTCCGGCGGTCACATAATTCTTAAAAACCCCAAGGATTATTTCTTTATCGGGACTAAAGAGTTTCTTGAAGACTCCCCTGTATTCATCAACGACTTTGGTGAAGGCTTACTTTTTGATTGCAGAAACAATGAATATATCACTCCCTTCTCTTATGATTTTTGGAATGGATATGAGCATAACTATAACGCTTTAAAACCTACCACCGAAAGCAAAACCCTCTATATCGATGGAGCAAAAGATGAAAATCTGAATTACTTGTTTTCAATAAAAAAGCACCGGATTGACACACCGCTCACCATTTCATATTTCACAAATCCTGAGGATAAATCTATAGTCTATTTCGAGTCCTCAAAGTATGGCTCTGCCAAAAAGGAAATTAAGCCGGTGTGCCTATGGTACAGCGGGGGTAATGTGTATGCTGTAACCATAAAACTGCTGAATGAACTTGACGCGGATGGGCGTATTATTATTCCCGATGATCCCTATACTCCTCCCATTTCATTTGAAGTCATAGTAAACAGTGGAGCCACTTTCGATTGCTGTTCAAGAGCAGTTTTAGAATTTAATGGTTCTTTAGAAAATAAATACAGTTTACAATACTTATTCAATAATCTTGAATTTATTTCCACTAAAAGCGCATTACTAATCTTATTTTCTGACAATTACCGCGACAGCCATCACGCTATTATCATAAATGACAAAGGGAAAATAACATTATGTAGGCACCTGAAATGTTCAAGTGTAGCACTTACGGAAAACAACATCCTACGCCTGAGTTACCGGGAAAGCGATGCGGTGGACTATTGTGACATATATGGTACACTCTTATGCACCGCCGAGAGATATGCGCCTGAGTTTCAAATTTTCACCCGCAACTTAAGAGAGCCCTCAGCCTTTAATCCTCAGGAAGTTCAGGCTCAATTAGCCCACCAAGACCGACGGTTCTTTGAAGAAGGCGTTTACAGCCAACTTGAAGGCGTCATCAATTTGCAGACAGGGACGGTTGTGATTCCTCCTTGCTATTCAAAAATACAATTACGGAAAGTTGACGACAGTGCCCCGAAAACGCCCCAATACGTGGCTATCGTAAGGATTGATAATTTTTTTAACGGCGTAAGAAGATCCTACTATGGTATCTATCTGAACGAGAAACTTACCACACCTATCGCGTATTCCGATATTCACTTTTTAAAATATAAGACTCCGCGGCAAAAAATCATTCGTGCAAAAGAAGTGGATCAGTGCTTTATAGAGCATGAATCCTGCTTTATGCTTTTGGAACGTAATGGACTATATGGTGTGGCCTCTATGAACGGTACACCCATCATAGAGCCCTGCGCTGATTCTTTCAAATTATTAGTGGAGACCACGTGCACACCCATAAAAAATGAAAAGGATATGGTTTTCATTAATCATGTTCCCGCCAATGCACCTGAGTACATAACTCTATGCCGCGATGGGGTCTACAATCTGATCTATCGCGACAAGATCATCAGCGATTTTGTAATAGACGATTTTGAGTTATTCTCCATTGAAAATGAATATGACAACGAGCTCTTTTTCATCAAAGTAATTTCTGATAGTAAGGAGGCTATTGTCTATAATGGAAGGTTTATAACTGATTACTTCCATAACGTCGAGGTGTTTCAGTCAAAATTTGGTAGTGCTGATGATAAATCTCTTGACGACTACGTGATTGTCTTAACTGACGAAAATGGCAAGTCGGCGCTATTTAGCAACCGCGCCGAAACTATTATTGAATTTGGGAACTATAAGATAGTCCCTTACCTAAACTATGTTATAAAAGACTCTCTTATCATTGATAAGCACAACCGTATTATCTTCGATGCTAAAGATTATATCTTAATTGATGAAAAGAAGGGGTATAATAATCAACCCATATTGTGTTATCACAACGAATGTACTCCATCAGAATACATTGTGATTGATTCTGAGGGTAAACTGCATAAAATCAATGCCGACGATGATTCAAGCCAACCGGTGTTTTATCTTGGCCTTAAGCGTTATTACTTTGATCGGTCACTATTACGATTTGAAAAAGCTCCGGAGATAGAAGAAGACTACGATGATCATAGTTACGCTGATTATCCTGATGACAACGATTATGAGCGCGATACATATTACGCACTTGGCGGATATGATTACGATGAATGGAAAAATACCGGCGGGAATCTTGATGACATGATGGACGAAATGGGATTCTAATGCAACAACATTCATAAGCGCCCTAAAACCCCAATCTTTCAGTAATTTAACTCCATCCATATTGTATGGACACGCCATGGAGTGTCAGGCGGCAACTACGGAGATTGAGAGTGCGCGCCTGATTTATTACGTAATTGCGCCGCAGGGACCCTTTACTATCATATATTCAGCGGATTATGTAGCCTTTCGTTCAGATTATAAAGTATTATTTCGGTCAATTGTAAGGGCGTCGTTTTGCGACGATTCGGAGAATAGCAATAAGCTATTATTCATCACTCAATAAGTTACTATCGGCTTTACCTCGAAACTTCGCGAAGCGACTATCCTTTACCCACAAGTGGAAGATGCCACATGCTATTTCGTGATATAAAGGGCGCCCGTAGATCGCCGATTTACTCGTAGCCCCGACTGCCGGAGCTCAGCGGAGACGTTCGGGGAACGGGTTGATAATAAAACCATTTGCGTCCGATGGCCGCCGATTAAAGAGCCGTGCTGAGCAGCTACATTCGGCGACCTTACGGGCGCCTGTCAGCTATATACATTTGTACCGCGGACACCTCCGCAAGGCTTCGGTGGCCGCGGCTACGAGTAAATCGGCGACCTTCGGGCGCCCTTTTGACTTCCATTTTTGGGTAAAGGATAGTCGCGAAGCGACGTCTCTACAACCGCCTTGCGAAATTGTAAGATCCTTAAGAAAAAAACATTGAACTCACATCCGCGGTCGTAACTTGTCGCGCATCTTCTATCGCCGTAGTCGCGGCGGCGGGGGTCAGCGCCCCCCGCTCCATACATTTATTCCCTCTAAATCGCAACAAAGGCGCCTCCCGGATGGGGGGGGCGCCTTTGTTGATATGGGTGGGCGGTGAGGTTACTTTGCTACAAAGATGCGGTATTCACTGGGCTTGAGCGATGCGGGGAGCGTGGCTGCCTCGCCGGTGAAGTAATCGACGGTTTCCTCTACGGCAGGGGCGGCGTCGGTAAACGCTACGGCCTGCTCTTCAGCGCCGAGGTTGACGAGCACAGTCACTTTCGAATCATTCTTGGCGCGGGAGAATACGTAGAGGTCAGGGCTCTCGGTGAGATAGCGCACCATCTCGCCACCCTGTTCGCCGGCGCGAAGTGCCTCCTGGGTATGCTTGAGGTTATTGAGGTTCTTGTAAAACTCAAAGTATTCGTTGCGGGGCTCCCACTCTGGTGCCCGGTCTTTCACGAAAAATTCAAGAGCGCGGTTCATACCCGTTTCCTGACCGGTGTAGATGAGCGGCATACCGGGAAGGGTGTAAGAGAGCACGGCAAAAGCATCGGTGAGGTTGCCGAGGCGGTCAAACTCGGTGCCTTCCCATGAGTTGAGGTCATGGTTGGTAACCATGTTCATCAGATAAGTGTCGCGGGGATAAGCGGCAGCCTGCGAAGCGAGAAGCGAGTCGATGTCAACGGCGTGACGCACGGGGAACTGTCGCATCTCGCCTTTTTCATTCTTAAATGTATACTGCCCCGACGTAGCTGCGATCTCACTGAAGAGGTCTTTCATAGGCCAGTTGTAGCCCATGTCGAAACCATTCTTCTGCAGCGCGGGCACACTTGCCTCGGCGAGCATAAAAAGCTCGGGCTTCACGGCCTGAAGCTGCGGGCGGGCTTCATCCCAGAAGTCGACGGGCACTTCCATAGCCACGTCGCAACGGAAACCGTCCACTCCCACTTCGGTGAGCCAGAACTTGAAGGCGTCGATCATAGCGGCGCGCATCTCGGGGTTGGAGTAGTCAAATTTATATACGTCGGTCCAGTCGTAGGGGCCATACATATTGCCGAGCGAGTCCTTGGCATACCAGTCAGGATGCTCTTCGACCCAGGCGTTGTCGCAGCCCGAGTGATTGGGCACCCAGTCGAGTATCACCTTCATACCCAGGTCGTGAGCCTTGGCCACTGTAGCCTTAAACTGGTCGAGTGTGCCAAACTCGGGGTTGAATGCCTTGTAGTCTTTCACTGCATAATAGCTGCCGAGCTCACCCTTGCGATTTTTCTCGCTGATGGGATAGATGGGCATGAACCAGAGGATGTCGACACCGAGGTCTTTCAGGCGGGGAAGCTGCTTGTCAAAAGCTGTGATGGTGCCCGAGTCAGAATACTGGCGCACGTTGACCTCGTAGATCACGGCGTTGCGCGACCACTCGGGGTGGGTCACATTGGTGTAAGTGGAATCTTTCTGCTCAGCCTTTTCCTTGGCCGACTTGCCCGAGCACGATACCATGACAACAGCCACGGCAGCCACGGCACAGATACATAAAAGGAGTTTTTTCATAATTAAGGTAGTAATGTAATTGTAAGTACGATAGCGCAAATTTAAGCATAAAATGTGAAATTACGTGTTAAAATTATAATCTTTTTCAAAGTTTTAACCAAGTATTCCTTAAAACCGATTAAGAGATAGTTAAATATCACATAATCACTTGTTTATTATCCACCGAAGCACTACCTTTGCGCCACAATATCCATTAATATATTCCAGTCTTTATTCAACGTACCTGCAAAATCTTTACCGGGCGGGAGGAAATAAAGAAGTGGAAAAAGTTATCTCTCCTATGAAAACTCTCTCCCTATTTTTCATTCAGCCCGTCATAGAAAAACAAGGTGATTTTCGGTAACCACCGCGGGACTCGCGTCCCGATTCATACACACTTGTAAAAATACCGATAATTAGAATTGATGATTATAATTTCCCGGATGGCTTCTGCGCGATGCAGCGGCCATTTCTTTTTGTAGTAAGTTTCCCTACATCAGCAGTGCCACGGCAATACCGGCGAAGAGCAATACGAAATTGCTCACGGCGTAGGTCACCGTATAACCCATTGCCGGGATGGTGCTCTGCACATTATCCTGAATCGCGCCGAGGGCGGCCACGGCATTGCGACCGCCGGCCACACAGCCGAGCGTCACCGCCACAGGAAACTTAAACAGCTTGTTACCGATAATCATCGTGAGTATAAGCGGAAGGGTCGTGCACACGATTCCGGCAAAGAAGAGCCCCACTCCGGCCTCCTTGAGACCGGTAATAAATGTAGGTCCGGCCGTGATTCCCACTATAGCGATGAATAGATTCAGGCCCATATTATCCATCACCCACACTACCGAGCCGGGGATGCGGCCGAATGTGGGGCGACGGTTGCGCCACCATCCCAGTATCAGTCCGGCCAGCAGTCCGCCGCCGCTCAGACTCAGCGACACGGGCACGGCACCCCAGTGATAACAAAGTGCGCCCAGGAAGCAACCCACCGCCACGCCGAGCGAGAGGAATGCAATATCGGTAGTCTCGGTGCGGCGGTCAGGAAAACCTATCTCTCCTGCGGCCACAGCCACCTCTGCCTGGCGACCTACGAGCGTCACCACATCGCCCCGCTCCAGCAGAGTGCGTGATCTGAGCGGTAATGCCACATCATTTCGCACCACACTGCGTATCATCACGCCACTCATGTAGTCCTGACGGCGCAGTTCACCCAAAGTCTTTCCGGCAGCTCCGCGCCGTGACACGGTCACGGGCAGATTTTCGGCCTCAAAGTTAAGCAGGTCATGATCCACCACTTCGGGGCCTATGATTCCGGCCTCACCCACCACCGTCTCGCGGCGGCCTCCTATCACTATTACATCACCGCGCCGTATCTTAATATCGGGCTCGGCATCGAAAATCTCACCGTTAACCCTCACACGTTCAACAAATAATCGGTGTCCAAGTCCGGCAAGAATCTCCTCGATTTCCTCCACGGTGCGCGGGCGGTTGAAATATGCATCCTCGGCGCGGTAAGCACGAAATGATATCGGACGGTTGGCCACGATCAATCCCGGGTGTGCTGAAAACTCTCCCTCGTCCATCTCGGCCTCGATGCGAGCTATTTCCTCACGTGTCTTGGTCATGCCACCGAGCAGCTTGGGGCCGAAATTGGCTATCACCCAGGCAGTGCCTATGGTGCCGAAGATATACGTCACTGCGTAGCTCGACGGTATCATGGATATGAGATGTTTTTTCAAGTCAGCATCTATAGGAAGAGAATTGATGGTATCACCACCCACTCCTATTACGGCCGACACGGTCTGCGAGCCGGCAAAAAGCCCCACGGCTGTACCTATATTATATCCCATTATTTTGGCCACTATCACCGTCACTGCCACGCACAGCACTCCCTCTACCACGGCCAAGCCCACCTGTTTCAACCCGTCGCCCTTGAGCGCGCGAAAAAACTGCGGACCCACATTGTAGCCTATCGCAAAAAGGAATATCATGAAGCTCACCGTCTTGAGAGGCTCGCCTATGGTGATGTCGAGCTGACCTATGAGCACACCCACGAGCAGCGTGGCCGTGACCGGCCCGAGCGTAAAATTCCTTATGTGCAGGTTGCCGATCCAGAATCCTATACCTAAGGTAAGGAAGATAGGTATTGTAGGGTTGTCGCGCAGTAGATTGATGATATAGTCAAGCATGATAGTTTCAAAAATTTGGCACAAAGTTACTAAAATTTGTGAATAAATTGAGTATCTTTGTCGGTATGAAACGACGAGTAAAATATACGCTTAAAAGCTATTTCATGCCTGTTATATCCATCCTGATATTGGCATGGTTAGCGTGGTCGAGGCATCAGCGCCACGGCGACATGTTTTTCCTATGGCTGTTTGTGGGACTGCTCACATTCATGCTTGTGCTTACACTTTTCTTAGCTCCGGTATCGGTCTCCCTCACCGGCAACGAGATAAAGCTCCGCGCCCCGCTGAGTTGCAAAAACATTCCCCTTGACAAGATTGTTAAAGTCAAGGAATTTGTTCCCTCGGCCACGATCAAGTCCACATTTGGTTCGCGCGACTGGCTCGGCACGTGGGGATGGTTTAAGGACAACCGCATAGGTCGCTACCGCGCTTTCTACGGCAACCCCGACGAGTGCTTCCTTGTAGAACTCAGCGACGGGAAAATCTTCCTGATAGGGTGCGTCGACCCTAAGGAAATGATGAATGAAATACGTAAAAAATGTAATTTAAATCAATAAGTTATGGAAAATTTTACTTTCTGGACTCCTACTAAATATGTATTCGGTCGCGGCGTAGAGATGCAGGCCGGTAAACTTACCGCCTCAATGCTCGGCCGCAAGGTGCTCATGGTCTACGGCGGTCACTCGGCCGAGGCTTCAGGTCTGCTCGGTCGCGTGCGCGCTTCGCTCACTGAGGCCGGCGTGGAGTGGAAGGAGCTTGGCGGCGTGCGCCCCAATCCTACTGATGACAAGGTGCGCGAAGGTATCGACATGATGCGCGCCCACTCGCTCGGCGCTCTGCTCGCAGTGGGTGGCGGCAGCGTAATCGATACTGCCAAAGCCATTGCCGCCGGTGTGCCTTACGACGGCGATTTCTGGGACTTCTTCGAGGGCAAGGCCGCTATCAACGAGGCCATGCCGCTGGGCGTGATTCTCACCATCCCCGCCGCCGGCAGCGAGGGCTCGGGCAACTCCGTTATCACCAAAATCGACGGCAAGGTTAAGATTTCGATCCGCACTGAGGTGGCGCTCCGTCCTAAGTTTGCGCTCATGAATCCCGAACTTACCTTCACCCTCCCGCCCTTCCAGACCGCCTGCGGTATCGCCGACATGATGGCCCATATCTTCGAGCGCTATTTCTCCGACACCCCTTGCGTAGAGATTACTGACCGCGTGGCCGAGGGTGTACTCATGGCTATAATCGAGGAGGCTCCCAAGGTAATGGCCGATCCTACTGACTACGACGCCCCCGCCAACATCATGTGGAGCGGCACGCTGGCCCACAACGGTGTGTGCGGCACAGGCCGAAAGGAAGACTGGGCTTCTCACGCCATGGAACATGAAATCAGTGCCGTCTACGACGTGGCCCACGGCGCCGGCCTCTCGGTTGTGTTCCCGGCATGGATGACTTTCATGGCCAAGAATCACCCCGAAAAGGGCGCGCAGCTCGCCCGCCGCATCTGGGGCATCAAGGAAGATGACGACCACAAGGCCGCTATCGAAGGCGTGATGAAACTCAAGCATTTCTTCAAGAACCTCGGTCTCCCCGTCACGATGGACGAATTGGGCGTGAAAGAGCCCGATATTGACCTGCTCGTAGAGCGCCTCCACCGCAACAAAGGCGCAGTAATCGGCGGCTACTACCCCCTTACCTCCACCGAAACCCGCCTCATCTACCAGCTCTGCCTGTGAGAGTAAATTTCCCTGAATGGTGGCGAGTGGTCGCTGGGGCGATGACTCGTAGGGACGTCGCTGTGCGACGTTTCGGACAAGAACCGATGGTAACTTGTTGTATTACAGAATAATGCCCCATTACTCTACCCGGAAACGTCGCCCAGCGACGTCCCTACAAATATTACAGCGGCGGCTATTACTTCGTCACTTATAACTATGACCTATGACTTAAATCTCGCCGATGATTTCGTTGATGTCGGCGACACCGTGGCGAGAGCACCAGTCATTGATATAATCGACTACCTTTACCGTTACGGCCGGGTCGATGAAATTGGCGGTGCCTACCTGCACGGCGGTGGCGCCGGCGAGCATAAACTCGATGGCGTCGCGGCCACACATTATGCCTCCAAGTCCCACCACGGGAATCTTCACCGCCTTCTTGACTTGCCAAACCATCCTCACAGCCACGGGTCGCACGGCTGCTCCCGACAGTCCGCCCGTCACGGTAGAGAGATATGGGCGGCGACGCTCGGTGTCGATAGCCATACCCATGAGTGTATTGATGAGCGATACAGAGTCGGCTCCCTCGGCCTCAACGGCGCGGGCAATGTCGGCGATGCTCGTCACGTTGGGCGACAGTTTCACGATCATCTCGCGGGGGAAAGCCTTGCGCACGGCAGCCGTAACCTCGGCGGCTCCTTCACAAGTGGTACCGAATGCCATGCCACCCTCTTTCACGTTGGGGCACGAGATGTTGACCTCGATACCGGCCACACCTTGGAGCGGAGCGAGGCGGCGGGCGGTCTCCACGTAGTCGTCTACGCGCGAGCCTGACACGTTGACTATCAGTCGGGAGTCAATATCCTTGATGCGGGGGTAGGTATGCTCTATGAAATAGTCCACGCCCTTGTTTTGCAGTCCCACGGCGTTGAGCATACCCGAGGGAGTCTCCACCATGCGGGGATAAGGATTTCCCTCGCGTGGGAGCAGAGTGGTACCTTTAACAATATATGCACCTAAGCGCGACAGGTCGATAAACGGTGCATATTCCTCGCCGTAACCGAAAGTACCCGAAGCCGTGGCTACGGGGTTTTTCATCGTGAGCTGTCCGAGTTTTACTTCAAGTTTTGCCATGATTTACCAGGTTAATTCTGAAATGTTAAACACCGGGCCTTCAGTGCACACGCACACATTGCCCTTGACTGTCTTCTCCACGCAGCAGAGACAGGCTCCGAGGCCGCACGCCATCATATTTTCAAGCGATACCTCACACTCCACGCCTCGGTCGCGAGCCACGCGGGCCACGGCTTTCATCATAGGGGCGGGGCCGCAACAATATATGCGGTCGAGCTTGGTATTGAGTACGGCATGATCGGTAACTACTCCGTGAGTACCGAGCGAACCGTCGTCAGTACAGATGTGTACCTCGCCTAATGCGCGGAAATCGTCGAGCATCAGCAACTGGTCAGCCGAGCGGGCACCGAGAAGAAATTCGGGCTTAAAGCCCATGCTTTTCAGCACGGTTCCGAGGTAATACATGGGCGCGACACCCACTCCGCCGCCGGCGAGAAGCACTCTCGAATCAGCGGGCAAATCAGTGGTAAAGCCTTTTCCGAGGGGCAGAATCACGTTGAGCGTGGCTCCGAGCTTAAGATTAATGAGTTCATGTGTGGCCTTGCCGGCATCACGCACGAGCAGCGTGAGCACTCCGGCCTCGACATCGACCGAATTTATCGAAATGGGACGGCGAAGAAATACTCCGGGAGCCTCCACGGCCACCTGCACAAACTGTCCCGGCTTACACTCGGGGAGCGACAGGCCGTCGGCAGTGGCGAGAGTGAGCATGGCGTAAAGCTCGCCGTAGCGCTCCACATTCTTCACCGCAAAGTCGCGTATCTGTTTCATTTATAGATGTGTAATATAATTTTCAAAAAAATCAGACTATAATCAGGGAATGTAACACGCTGTACTGTAGGGACGCTCCATGGAGCGTCCGGCAGAACAATAAGGTAACATTAAGATATACAGTCATTCTTCGCGAAGTGTAGCGAAATTCATCGCCTTAGCCACCGCCGGACGCTCCATGGAGCGTCCCTACAAGACCGGATAATGTTAACCCGCGTTTTACATTGTTATATAAAAATCAAGGGATACCTCCACCCGAAGCCGAGACTCCGGAATGGCTTATCCCTGTGATGTAGCGGATTGTGTGGATCAGAAAGTTATTTCTTGGACTCTTCGATAGAGAGTTTGCGGAATTCTTTCATAGCTTTCTCGAGTTCGAGAGACACCTTGCGAGCGCGAGCACCGGCAGCCTTGTTGCCGCTCTCTACCTGAGCTACTGCATCCTTTGCGAAGTTTTCGCAAAGAGTAGCGATCTTTTCAACTAAATTTTTCATTTTCAGGAAAATTATTAAAATTTGGATTATGTGGCAAAATTAAAAAATTTTTTAAATATACAAGCAAAATCTGTAAAAAAACTTGTAAAATAGCGTAATAATCAATCGGAAATGTGAATTTTCAGTCCGTCATAGGCGGGATATACCGATGGCGGAAGGTGAGAGGGTATGTCGCGGTGGAAGCCTATGTCGTGACTCATGTGGGTAAGATAGGCGCGCCCGGGATGGAGATCGGCTATGACGTCAAGAGCCTCGGAGAGCGACAGGTGTGAGTAGTGGGGCTTAAAGCGAAGTGCGTTGATAACAAGAGTATTGATACCGCGTATCAATTCGCGCGACGGCTCGGGCAGCGTGAGGCAATCGGTGATATAGGCAAGATTACCTATGCGGTAACCGCGTATCCTGAGGTTGCGGTGCATCACGGGAAAAGGCGTGACCTCGGTTCCGCACACCGTAAACGGCTCCTTGTCAATTATATGCAGGTCAAATTTCGGAACACCGGGATAGGGATGCTCGGCAAAGCAATAAGGTATGCGGGCTCTAAAGTCGGCAGCCACATCAGCAGTGCAATACACGGGCATGCGGTGGTCAGGCAGCAAGGCGCAATATGGGCGCAGGTCGTCAAACCCGCCCACGTGGTCGTAATGGGAGTGAGTGACGAGCACGGCGTCAATGCGCTCTATGCCCGCGCGCAAGGCCTGATAGCGGAAGTCAGGGCCGCAGTCTATGAGGATATTTTTCCCACCCACCTCCACGAGGGCCGAAGCGCGCAGGCGCTTGTCGTGAGGGTCGGTAGAGCGGCACACGTCGCAGTGACATGCAGGAGTGGGAACGCCCGTGGAAGTGCCGGTGCCAAGAAATGTCAGTTGCATTGTTGCGTGATGGTTTCAGCGACGGAATTGCGTGAGCACTCCGTCTTCAAATATTAGATAAATACCGTTGTCGTAAGCCCAGCGCTCGTAAAGGTAGCTCGACCCGGGGAGGCGGTCGATGGTGGCTGGCTTGCCCAGCGAGAGGCGACACTCGTCGCGAGTCATGCCTGCAGCGACCTTGCCGTCAATGATGTTTTCCCACACCTCATCAGTCACCGAGGAATAACGGCGGCGGGGATCGCTGACCGAAAGCACCGCTCCGAATCGTCGGGGCGATGACGCAGCCACGCCTCCGGGCATAAACAGATAAGCCTGCTCGCCCTTATCGTCAGTGAATGAAATCTTTATGGGGTTAACCGCAGTACCGGGCATCACGGAGTCGACCGTCACGGGCACATATCGCCGCCCTGCCACGATATTGTCGGCACTGTCGCGGCGGCTGCGGGTGAGGAGGTAAAATGTGCGTCCCTCCAGCACTTTACGAGCCTCATCGACTACCGATAGCTCGACCGTAAACGGCAGCTCGGCGCGCGCGTCGGCACTGATCTTATATTCCAGTGTATCACCGGGGTAGCGCTCGTCAGTAAACCGCAGTGTCACCACCGGCTTTCCGGCAAAATCAGTTGACCGCAACTCACCGGCATAAAGCAGCGTATCGCCCCGAAGCTCGCGCCCGGCGGGAAGAGTGTTGCCAAACAGCAGGCGTATTCTCGCATCATCCACAAGAAATCGCTTGCCGGGTGTCCACTGCTCGAATGGCTGCGGAAGCACCCCGGCGAGCACCGTATCTTCCACCACAGCCTGCGCTGTCTCCTTGCGCACCTCCCCCGCCCCTATGCGCGGAGTCGACTCCACTCCCGTAAAGCAGGAGTGGAGCACGAGCATGAGTGCAGTAGCGGCGAGTGATGACAGGTGACGGCGCATGACTTATTTCTTTATCTCAGGCTTGATGCCAAGGTTTTGATAGATAAACGAATAGATGTCGGTATACTCATCGATGACCTTCGACACCGGCTTGCCTCCGCCGTGGCCGGCGTTGGAGTCGATACGGATGAGCTTGGGAGCATCGCCGGTATCGGCAGCCTGGAGTGCGGCAGCGTACTTGAATGAGTGGGCAGGCACCACGCGGTCGTCGTGGTCAGCCGTAGTGACGAGGATAGCGGGATAGGGAGTGCCGTCGTTCTTGATATTATGGACGGGCGAGTAACCGAGGAGGTATTCAGCCATCTCGGGCGATTCAGCGCTCGTGCCGTAGTCTGAAGCCCAGTTCCACCCGATTGTAAAGAGATGATAGCGCATCATATCCATCACACCCACGCGCGGAATGGCAACCTTGAAGAGGTCAGGGCGCATATTTGTTACAGCGCCCACGAGGAGTCCGCCATTAGAACCGCCCTCGATAGTGAGCAACTCGGGCTTGGTCCAGCCCTCTGAGATCATATATTCGGCGGCTGCTATGAAGTCGTTAAACACATTGAGTTTCTGCATCTTTGTGCCGGCTTCGTGCCACTTGTCGCCATACTCGGCACCGCCGCGCAGATTGGTCTGGGCGTAGATACCGCCGTTTTCGAGCCAGAGCATACGGTTGGGGCTGTAGCCGGGATTAAGCGACACGTTAAAACCGCCGTAACCGTAGAGGTATACGGGGTTGCTGCCGTCGCGCTTCAGACCCTTTTTATATGTAAGGAACATGGGCATCTTCGTGCCGTCAGCCGAGGGATAGAATACCTGTTCGGTCACATAATCGTCGGGGTTGATGGTGGCGAGCACGCTTCCTTCAGGTTCGGCGGGCGTAATATCTTTCACCGCGCCTGTCTTCTCGTCAAAGTTGTATACGCGCAGCGGGGAGGTAAATGTGGTACATCCCACAAAGAAATCTTCGGGGTGCTTGCGGTCAACGCTTACGGCTATCGACGCGGGCGATGCGGGGAGCTGAGGCTCGGCTATCTTCTTGCCTGACTTGTCATAAACCACAAGTTTGTTGGCGGCATCCTGCTCGTAGACCACCACAAGATTATCGCCCGAGAAACCGGCATCGGCTATCACGCCCTCAGCCTCGGGTATAAGTTCGATCCAGTGCTCGCGCTCGGGGTGATTTACATCAGCGGTCATGATGCGACGCTTGGGAGCGCCATAGGCGGTGAGAAAGTAGATCTTGCCGTCGACCACGCCTAATATCGAGTGATTGTAGTCCTGCGATGGCTCGATAGTCACCCAGCGATCACCGCGGGCCATACGTATGCCCTCGCCTGTTCCTTCACCGGCATCTATCACGAAGAAATATTCCTGATTCTTTCCGGCCACCTGCGCCGAGTGGAAATGGAGCGGATGGGCGGGGTCAGTATACGCCACTTTATCCTCGCTCTGATCGGTGCCTATGCGGTGGAAATATATCTGATGATTTTCGTTGGCCACGGAGAACTCCTTACCGGCTTCGGGGCGGGGATAAGCGCTGTAAAAAAAGCCGTCGGGGGTCCACTGCGCGTCGGTAAACTTCGCCCAGTTGATATGATCGTCAAGGAGCTTTCCGGTCGCGGTCTCCATCACGTAGATTTCGGTCCAGTCTGATCCGGCACGCGAGATAGTGTAGGCCGTATACTTTCCGTCGGGGCTCTGTGTGACACCCGTGAGCGCCACTGTGCCGTCATCGCTGAGCTTGTTGGGGTCAAGAAATACCTCGGCATCATCGCCGTAAGGGGTTGAAGCACGGTAGAGCACTGACTGATTTTGCAATCCGTCGTTGAAATAGAAATAATACTTTCCGTCCTCGCCGCGCCACGGGAGCGAGCGCTTGGCATAAGAGTTGAGGCGGGTAAGGCGCTCCTTAATGTCGCCGCGGAAAGGAATCTTGTCAAGATACGCGCGTGTCACGGCATTTTCAGCCTTAACCCATTCGAGGGTCACGGCGGCGGTATCGTCTTCAAGCGGGCGGTAAGGGTCGGCCACCACAAGGCCGTGGATCGTATCGACTGTTTCCGATGTGGGGGCTGCGGGATATTTTCCGGCAAGCGAACCGGTACCTGAGCCGCACGCTGCAAGCATGGATGAAGCTACCATAAGAGCTACTGTGTTTTTTGAGAAGGTCATGGGGAGAAGATATTTTTCAAGTTTTCAATTTGTCATATTGTCGATGCGGAGCCTGCACGAGGAAATCACTCCGGCGATGAGTCCTGTAACTACGATTATTCCGGCCACCACAGCCACGTCACCCGCCATGAGCCTGACGGGATAGGAGGTAATGGACATCTGCGAGTGGTCGCCGCCGAGCTCTATGAAGCCGAAGTGCTGCTGGAGAAGCACGAGCACCACACCCGTCACCAATCCTACCGCTCCGCCCACGGCAGCCACGAGAAATCCCTGAGTGAGAAATATACGCTTTATCATCGCAAGCGGCGCGCCTATGTAAGAGAGAAGGGCTATACCGGGGCGCTTCTCGATAATGAGCATCGACATGGTGGAGAGAATGTTGAACGAGGCCATCATGAGGATGAACACAAGCATGAGAAATGTCACCCACTTCTCCACTTTAATCATGCGGAATGAGGTCTCCTCCTGCTCCAGCCGGTCGGCCACGCGGTAGTCGGGGCCTACGGCCTTGCTTATCACGGCTGCAACTTCACTATCAGCCACGCCCGGGGCGGGTGAAATGTCGAGCGCCGACGCCTCGGTAGTGTAATCGAGCAGCAGGCGGGCACGGTCAAGGGGCATAAACAAGCGGTCAACGTCATATTCCTGCTGGTCAGTTTCATACACTCCGCTCACCACGAGCGTATCGGAGCGAAACGAAGCGAGCGGCGCAGCCGGATTGATGCGACCGGTGCGTCGGGGCACGAGCAGTCTCACCAGACTGTTGTAAGAGGGTCTTACTTCAAGAGCTATAGCCAGCCCCACGCTCAGAGTGGCGTATGACGCCAACTCATCTTCGGGGCGTATCTCGCCATCGATAAGGGTAGATTCAATTCCCGATACCTTGCCGTAATCATCAGGCACACCGTGAATTATCACCGGCAACTGCTTGTCGCCGGCTATCGCCATGGCCTGCCCCTCCACCACCGGGCACACCTCCCCCACTCCGGGTAGCCGTGCTATGGCGGCGGCAAGGGAGTCGGCATCGGCTATCACCGCCCCATGGCGCGGGGTGAGCCGCAGCGGGGCGTCGATAAGCGATAGTCGCGAGAGGGCAAGATGAGAAAAGCCGTTGAATACCGAGAGCACACATATCATAGCCATCGCGGCCACGGCCACTCCGGCCATGGACACGAAGGATATCACATTGACAGCGCTGTGGCTTTTTTTTGCGAAAAGGTATCGGAGGGCTATTCTCAGTGAGAGCATTTATTTCTCTTCAAGCAGGCGGTCGATGTTCTCGAGATAATCGAGCGAATCGTCGATATAAAACGAGAGTTCGGGCGTCTTGCGCAACTGGAATCTCACCTTCTGGGCGAGTTCGTAGCGTATGGTCTTGGCGCTGCGCTTGATGCTTTCGAGCACTTCCTGGGATTTTTCGGAGGGGAAGATTGACAGATAGGCTTTCGCGATGGAAAGGTCGGGCGACACGCGCACTGCGCTCACTGACACGATAGTGCCGTGGGTCTTGGCGGTCTGTGTACGGAAGATTTCGCTTAACTCCTTCTGAAGCAGTCGCGATATTTTGGCTTGACGGGTTGATTCCATAAGTTATGATTTTTAAGTGTTGATGTTGATTTTCTTTAAGCGCCGGGCCACGCGGTGGCGGGGCGTTCTAAGAAAACAACGTTGCAGCGGCTGAAATAGTTCTTTTCAGCGGAGCTGCAACGCTATATTGTCACTTACGGGCACTCCGTCAGTTGATGATGTCAAATCCGGTGTAGCGGCGCAGGCACTCGGGCACCACGATACCCTCGGGGGTCTGGTTGTTTTCGAGCAGGGCGGCTACGATGCGGGGCAGGGCGAGAGCCGAACCGTTGAGCGTGTGGCACAGGTGGGTCTTCTTGTCCTCGCCACGGTAGCGGCACTTGAGGCGGTTGGCCTGGTAGGTCTCGAAGTTGGATACC
>CAYZFG010000011.1:0-43203 GCA_964477665.1 uncultured Staphylococcus sp. | reverse complement strand
TTGAATATCAATAATTTCAAAGCGCTCTTATGATTTTTTAGTGGACACTAATGATGTGCAATTAGTAATTACGGGGGAGGGTGTTCTATTACATGATAAGGGTGATGTACTTTAAGGAAGTTGTTGCGAATTATCAAAACTTACCTATAAAAATCGATCTTATGAAGGACAATTTTAGTATCTTTGAAGCAATGAAATTAGAATTCGTAATTTGAGTCATGAAACATGAGAATACGGTAAGAGACAAAAGTTATGCATTTGCAAGACGGTGTGTAAAATTATATAAGTATTTATGTGAAGAGAAAAAGGAGTACATATTATCCAAACAGCTCCTCCGTAGCGGGACAAGCATTGGAGCAAATATTGCTGAGAGTCAATATGGCCAAACAAAGCTGGACTTTGCAAGTAAACTTTCAATCGCTCAAAAAGAAGCCGGAGAGACTGAGTTTTGGATAAGACTTCTTGGAGACGAAGGCTATATATCTTGCTCTCAAGCCGAAAGTATGTTGGCAGATTGCACAGAATTGATTAAGCTATTGCAGTCCATCACAAAAACACTATATAATAAATAACCCCAATTCCCAATTCCCAATTCCTAATTACTAATTGCTAATTACTAATTACTAATTGCTAATTACTAATTACTAATTGCTAATTACTAATTGCTAATTCCTAATTCCTAATTATTTTATATCTTTGTAGAAAGAAACTCAAGCTTTGATAATGAAAAGAAAACTTATACTTGCGGCGCTGGGGGCGGCGGCTTTAGGTGCGGCTGCGGGAGTCAATCCCGGGGCTGCCGACGCATGGCTCTCGCGCGGCATAGAGATGTATGCCTCAGCTAATTACCAAGGGTGCATCGACCAGCTATCGCGCCTGTACAACCTCTCGCCGTCGGCCGAGCAACGGGAAGAGGCGCAGTTTTACCTCGCTATGGCCTCGCTGCGCAGCGGCGATACCGAGGGGGAGGTATTGATGAAGTTGTGGCTGAAGGCTTATCCCGTGTCGGCGCGCCGCTGCGAGGCCCTGAGCGCATTGGGATTGTGGTATTATGCCCAAGGCGAGTATGGCCGAGCGCTCGACGAGTATCGCCTCATCGACGCCGGTTCACTCGACGATGCCGCTGCCGCCGACGTGAAATTTCACACCGCCTACTGCCTCATGATGACCGGCGAGCGCTCCGAGGCCGCCCGCATCATGGCCGAGGTGATGAACGATGCCGAGTGGGGCAACCAGGCCCGCTTCTACACCGCCTACATGGCATATCTCGACAACGATTATGACCGCGCACTCCGCCTCTTTGAGAGCGTCAACACCGGCGAGGGCTCTCCCGCCGACGCCGCGCCTTACTATATCGCCCAGATCTATTTCTCGCGGGCCGACTACGACCGCGCGCTCCGCCTTGCGACGTCGCTGCTGCAGAACGGAACCGTGAAGGAGTTTCAGCCCGAGTGCAACCGCATAGCCGGCGAGTCGCTCTACAATCTCGGCCGCGAGAGTGAAGCCGTGCCTTATCTGTGGAAGTATTGCGCCGAAGCCTCTGACCCTCAGCCCGGTGCATTCTACATCTTAGGTGTGAGCGAATACCGTGCCGGCCACTACGACGATGCCATAAAGCTTCTCCAGCATGCCATAGGCAACCCCTCGGCCATGGAGCAGAGCGCATGGCTCTTCCTGGGCCAGTCATACGCGGCCCGCGGCGATGCCGACAAGGCTCTCATGGCATTTGAGAAGGCTTACCGACTCGACTTTGACCGCGACGTGAGAGAGACTGCATTTTACAACTATGTGGCCGCGCGCATGGCCGGCGGACGAGTGCCCTTCAGCAACACCGCCTCGCTGCTCAACGACTTTCTCGAAGAATTTCCCCACTCCCGCTATGCCGACGACGTGCAGCGCTCGCTCATAACCCATCTCCTTGCCGAGGGCGACTATCAGTCGGCTCTCACGGCCATTGACCGCATCCCCGCCTCGGCTACCACGCCCGACGTCCTCCGCGCCCGCCAGCGCGCCCTCTTCGTGCTCGGCACCCGCGACTTCACGGCTGGAAAGACCGCCTCGGCCATGGCCAATTTCGAGAAAGCACGCGCCATCACCGGCGGCGATCCCTCGGTGGAAGCGCAGACGGCAATGTGGCTGGGCGACTGCGCCTACGACAAGGGTAATTTCGATGCCGCCGCCCGATGGTTTGAGTCTTACCTCAAGACCCCCGAAGGCAAGAAAAATGACTATAACCACACCCTCGTCCTCTACGACCTCGGCTACGCCCTCATGGATGGCGGAAATCATGCCCGCGCCGCCAGGGCGTTTGACGACGCTATCGCAGCCCGCACCCCTCTTCCCGCCGAGGTGAAGGCCGATGCTTACGTGCGCGCCGCTGACTGCCGCTATTATACCCTCGACCTCGACGGGGCTCTCGGTTATTACCGCAAGGCGCTCGACCTCAATCCCGCCGGCGGTGATTATGCCCTGTATCAGAGTGCGATAATGACCGGTCTGCTAAAGAAGCATGCTGAAAAAATCTCGCTCCTTGACCGCCTCGCCGCCGACTATCCCACCTCCGGACTTCTCCCCGCCGCCCTGCTCGAAAAAGCCGAGAGCATGATGGCCACCGGGCGCCGCGAAGATGCCGTGAAGGTGTATACGGAGCTTGTGGAGAAGTATCCCGCTACCGTACATGGCCGCAAGGGGCATCTCCAACTCGCTATCACCTACCTCGATATGGGCCGCCGCAATGCCGCCATGGCCACTTATCGCGACGTGATCACCACCTATCCCACCAGCGAGGAGGCGCGCCTGGCATCGGAGGACCTGAAGAAGATTTATGCCGCCGACGGACGATTGAGCGAGTATGCCTCGTTTATTGCCTCGGTGCCCGACGCTCCCGCCTTTGACGTGACGGAGATGGAGCAACTTGCATTTGCCGCCGCCGAGACCGACTTCATGGAGCGCGGACTGACGGCCAAACTCACCGCTTTCCTTGACGATTATCCCCGCTCGGTCAATGCGCCCCGCGCCCTCTACTATCTTGCCGAGGCTGCGTGGAATGAGGGTGAGCCCGCTAAGGCCGTCAAGTATGCCGACCGCCTGATTTCGCTTTACCCCGATACCGAGACCATCGAGGACGCACTTCTCATTAAGGCGCGCGCCGAGTCGTCGCTGGGCAAGACCGAGCCCGCTCTCGACAGTTACATCGCCCTCGAAAAACGCGCGTCGAGTGCCAACATGCAGGCCGAAGCCCGCATGGGCATCATCTCCACCGGTCTGACCCTCGACCGCAACAGTCTGGTCGTTGAGACCGCTGACCGCCTCCTTGCGAGCGCGTCAGCCTCCAAGGCCGTCAATACCTCGGAGATACGCTTCAGCCGCGCCCTCGCCCTTGACCGCATGGGTGACCACGAGAAGGCTTACGAAGCCTGGAGCGCACTTGCCGCCAATCCCGCCGACCTCTACGGCGCACGCAGCGCGGTGTATCTCGCACAGTCGATGCTCGACAACGGCCGCACCGCCGAGGCTGCTACAGTGGCCGATGCCCTTATTTCATCAGATACCCCCCACAGCTACTGGCTCGCCCGCGGCTTTATAGTCTACAGCGACATCCTGCGCAAGCGCGGCGATGCATTTGAGGCCGACGAGTATCTCAAGAGCCTCCGCGACAACTACCCCGGCACCGAACCCGATATTTTCAAAATGATTAACGACCGACTCAAGAAATGAAATCATATATATTGACACTCGCGGCCGCCGCCATGGCGAGCACCGCCGCAGCGCAGGGACTGCATCAGGAGGTGGAGGTGGAGCGCGAGATCACGCCCACCGAGAGCGAGGCCACCCGCTACAATCTTCTGCCCGAGGTCATGCTCACTCCGGTGACTCCTGTCACTCTTACTCTCAGCGACCGCGCCGTGACCGCACCCGTGCGTCCCGCTTTCAGCCATCTCAGCCCCGTGGCGTCGATGAAGGGGATAGGCACCGATGATTATAACGGTTACGTGCGCGCCGGAATTTTTCCGCTTTTCAATGCCGACGCATCCGCCGGCTACCGCATACTCAATACTGATCACACCCGCCTGAGTGCGTGGATTCAGTACACCGGCCACGTGTACCTCCGCGACATTCCCGCTGCCGGCGGCGACCGCCGCTACTGGCGCGATCACTCTGTGGCGGGTGGTGCCGAGCTGCATCAGACCGTGGGTCGCCGCGGCGTGATAGATGCCGGCGCGGCTTATGCCTACGACCGCTATAACCTTTTCAATCGGTCGTATGCCGATGGCGCTTACTCGACATTCCCTCAGTGGGTTCACCGCTTCAATGCCGACGCTACCTACTCCGTGGGCTCCGAGGCATTCGGATTCCTTGCCGGACTGCATTTCGACCGCTTCTCATTCGGTCAGCGCGACTTCGTGCCCGCCCGCGAGCACGTCTATCGCCTCAATCTCGGCGCTAATATCGCCACGGGCGATCGCTCGCGTTTCAGCTTAGGTGTCGACGCTCTGCTGGTGCACCGCTCCGTGCACCGCGACGCCTCCTCGCGCGGACTCATCACAGTGCGACCGGTGTATGATTTCTTCAACGGCGAGAGCAAGTTTACCGGCCACGTGGGTCTGAGCGCGTCGGCGGCCATCAACGACGGCACCGTATTTTCTATCGCCCCCGAGGTTATGCTCGGCTGGAATCCTTCGTCGTACTTCGGACTGGAGGTGCGCGCTACCGGCGGCGCCGAGGCCAATACGCTCTCGTCGCTCTACGAGCAGTCGCCCTACATGTATTCAGGGCGTGCCTACGGCCATTCCAATGTGCCTTACGACCTACAGGCAACGGTCGTAATCGGTCCGGCCCGAGGCGCATATTTCAAGATTTCGGGCGGCTATGCCCGCGCAACTGACTGGCTGATGCCCGACCTTGCCCTTGCTCCCGAGGGTCACGGCGTGGCTTATCGCCCGTCGACCATCCGCGGCTGGAACTACAAGGCCACCCTCGGATGGAAGCACCGCTACTTCATGATCGAGGGCAGCTATGCCATGGCTCCATCGTCGCTGAAAGGGGGCTACTATCAGTGGCGCGACCGTGCCCGCCGAGTAGCCGAGGCGAAGCTGGAGATTTATCCCGTAAAGAAGCTCACTGTGGGAGCCGGATTTCAGATACGTCAGGGTCGCGCGATCTACGACCTCACCGGCGATGAGGCTGAGCGCGTGTCATTAGGCAACGCCGCCTCGCTCTCGGCCATGATACGCTACGAGGCTACGCGAGCATTTACGATATGGGCGTCGGGCGATAACCTGCTCAATTACAGTTATGTATATCTTGGCGACCGCCCCGCGCAGGGCGCTACCGGGCTGGTGGGTATTTCGCTAAAATTCTAAAGTTAACATGAAATCCCGCGATTGCTATATCATAGTCGCCGCCGGGACGGGAAGCCGTTTCGGAGCCGCGCTCCCCAAGCAATTTTGCGACATGGGTGGACGCCCGCTGCTCATGACTACTGTTGACAACATCCGCCGGGCCGACCCTGGTGCAGCTATCGTGCTGGTACTCAGCGAGGCAATGATGCAGCCGTGGGCGCAGATGTGTGATGAGGCCGGTTATGATTGCAGCGACATTATCATTGCTCCGGGGGGCGCGTCGAGAGCTGAGAGCGTGAAAAATGCCCTTGCCTCCGTGCCCGAGGATTGCGACGGCTGGATAAGCGTGCATGACGGTGCGCGCCCCGTTGTCACGCCCGAACTTATTGCCCGTATTCGGGCCGCCCGAATGGATGGCGTGGAAGGTATTATTCCCGCTGTGGCCGTGACTGATTCGCTGCGTGAGATGGAAAGCGACGGCTCTTCGCGTGCCGTGGATCGTAGCCGTTTCCGCGCCGTGCAGACTCCTCAGTCATTTCCCGCCGCACTGCTTAAAGATGCTTACCGGCAGGCCGTGGGCGAAGGGTTTACTGACGATGCCTCGGTGATGGAGGCCGCCGGCTACCGCAATCTCGTGATTGTGGACGGTGACCCGCGCAACATCAAGGTCACTCATCCGGCTGACATCGAAATAGCAAAGCTATATCTCGGAATATGAACCGCTTGCGATCGACCGACATAAAATTTCTGCGCGGCATCGGCCCCAAGAGGGCTGAGCTGCTAAAGAAGCATCTCGGTATCGCTACCTACTACGACCTTCTCCACCACTATCCGTCGAGCTACGTCGACCGCTCCACTATCCACCGCATCGCATCCTTCACCGGCGACATGCCTCAGGTGCAGGTCAAGGGGCGTTTTTTCTCCATGACCGTGCAGGGCGAGGGCGCCAAGACCCGACTCGTGGCGCTGTTTACCGACGGCTCAGGGCAGATGGAAGTGGTGTGGTTCAACCGCATAAAATATCTCCGCGAGTCAATCGTGCAGGGCAAGGAATACATACTTTTCGGCAAGCCCTCGCTCTTCAACAATCGCTGGAGCATGATTCATCCCGAAATCGAGACCGAAGCCACGATACAGGCCGACGGCTCGCGCGACGGATTTCGCGGCATCTATCCCATACCGGAGCAGCTGCGCAACCGTGGGTTTACTGCGCGCTCCTTCTCGCTGAGTGTCAGGGAGATGCTTGCCCATATTCCCCGCCTCGACGAGACGCTGCCCGAGTGGGTGATACGGCGCATGAACCTCATGGATATACGTGCGGCCATAGGCGCGGTGCACAATCCGCCCGACATGGCCACGCTCGACCGCGCCCGATTCCGCCTGAAATTTGAAGAACTTTTTTATCTTCAACTCGATATACTCCGCTACTCGCGCCGCCGCAAGGAGACCGTGCCCGGCTTCCAATTCTCGCGCATAGGCTACTATTTCAATACATTTTACAAGCAATTCCTCCCCTTTCCGCTCACCGGAGCGCAGATGCGCGTGGTGCGCGAGGTGAGGGCCGACGTAGGCGCCGGCCGCCAGATGAACCGCCTGGTGCAGGGCGACGTAGGTTCGGGAAAGACCATCGTGGCGCTACTGTGTATGCTCATGGCGCTCGACAACGGCACCCAGGCATGCCTCATGGCACCTACTGAAATCCTTGCCACTCAGCACTATGAATCATTGCGCGAGCTTGTGGCTCCGATGGGCGTCAACATAAAGCTACTCACCGGCTCCACCCCCGTCAAGGCGCGACGCGAGATTCACGAAAGTCTGCTCGACGGTTCGCTCCGCATCCTCGTGGGCACCCATGCCGTGATTGAAGACAAGGTTGCGTTCAAGAACCTCGGACTGGCCGTGATCGACGAGCAACACCGTTTTGGCGTGGCGCAGCGTGCCCGCCTGTGGAGCAAAAACATCGTGCCTCCCCACGTGCTCGTCATGACCGCCACCCCCATTCCCCGCACCCTCGCCATGACCGTCTACGGCGACCTCGATGTATCGGTGATCGACGAACTGCCCCCCGGTCGCAAGCCCGTAAAGACCATGCTCCGCTATGAAGAAGATCGCTTTGCCACGCTCAGCGGCATAGGGCGGCAACTGCGCCAGGGACGGCAGGTCTACATAGTGTATCCGCTTGTGAAAGAGAATGAAAAGCTCGAACTCAAGTCGCTCGAAGAGGGGTATGAAAACATCCGCGAGACATTTCGCGACTACAAGGTAGCCTATGTCCACGGCCAGATGAAACCGGCCGAGAAAGACTATCAGATGCAGCTTTTCGCCTCGGGCGAAGCTCAGATTCTCGTGGCCACGACGGTGATAGAGGTGGGCGTGAACGTGCCCAACGCCACCACGATGCTCATTGAGAACGCCGAGCGTTTCGGCCTGTCGCAGCTCCACCAGTTGCGCGGGCGAGTAGGTCGCGGCGGCGACCAGAGTTTCTGCATACTCATGACAAAGCGCAAGATAGCCGCCACCACCCGCCGCAGGCTCGAACTGATGACCGAGACCACCGACGGATTTGTAATCGCTGAAGCCGACATGCACATGCGCGGCCCCGGCGACATCGAGGGTACCATGCAGAGCGGCCTCGCCTTTGATCTTCATATCGCCAGTCTGACCACTGACTCACAGATACTTAACCTTGCTCGCGACCTTGCGTCGGAGACCCTCGACGCTGACCCAACGCTCTCAGCCCCCGCCAACGCAATACTCCGCTCCGAGCTCGCCCGCCAGCACAACCGCCTTGTCGACTGGAGCCGCATTTCGTAAATTTTATGTACCTTTGCCGCTGAATATGAAGTCTCTGCTCAGGAATGTGATCGTAGGAATGTTACTGCTGCTCATGGCGGCGGGATGCAGCTCCACGCGTCACCTTCCCGCCGGTACCCTGCTCCTCGACCACGTCAACATCGAGGTGGAAGGTGATTCGGTAAAGAGCAGCGAGCTTGTCAATTACCTGCGCCAGAGCCCTAATCATCGCGCCCTCGGGTTTATGAAACTGCAGCTTGCGATGTATAATCTCTCGGGCCACGACACTACAAAGTGGTATAACCGCTGGGTGCGCCGCATGGGCCAGCCCCCGGTGGTGTGGAGTCCCGAACTTACCGATGCGTCGACCAAGCAGCTTCATCAGGCGCTCGTCAACCGCGGCTATATGGAGGCCGAGGTGACAGCCGACAGTACCATACACCGTGACAAGCGCAAGGTGGATATAGTGTATCACGTGGCCACCGGTGCCCCTCACCGCGTGGTGACGAAGAATTACGATATACCTGATACTGCCATAGCCCGCATAATCATGCGCGACACCATAGTGCTCCCCGTGAAGCCCGGAAGTCTCTTTGACCGCAACGACCTTGACGCCGAGCGCGTGATTATCACCGAACGCCTGCGCAACGAGGGCTATTATGCTTTCAATAAGGACTATATCACGTTTACAGCCGATACTGCCGAGGGGTCGAAGGAGGTGAATCTCACCATGCGCGTCAATGCTCCCCGCCGCCGTGCCGCTGCCGCAAATCACATTGACTCGATAGCCGCTGCCACCACCCATGCCAAGTACTACATACGCCGCGTGGTGATAGTGACCGACTACCGCGGAGGCACCGTGCCCGGCGAGGCCACGGCGTGGACCAAGGACTCGGTAGTGAGCGACGGCATCACGATACTTTACGGTGATGACCGCTATCTGCGCCCGAGCGTGCTGGTGGAGAAATGTCATCTCATTCCCGGAAGCCTCTACACGTCGGCCGACGTCGACCGCACTTACGAGGCGATGTCAAAGCTCGGCATCCTCAAGTCGATCAACATTGACTTCGTGCCCGCCGGAGGTGCCGGAGCCATGCGCATGGTCGACGCTTATATCCTCCTCACGCGCAACCGCAAGCAGTCGCTTACCCTCGACGTGGAGGGCACCAACAGTGAGGGCGACTTGGGCTTCGGAGTGGGAGTGACATATCAGCACCGCAATGTGGCCCATCGCTCGCAGCTCCTCACTACGCGCCTGCGCGTCAACTATGAAAGCCTTTCGGGCAACTTCAACGGCCTTATCAATGACCGCTACACCGAGTATGCCGCCGAGGTAGGCATCACGTTTCCGCGATTTGAATTCCCGTTTGCCTCGCAGCACATGAAGAAGCGTCTCAACGTGGCCACCGAGTTTGCCCTCTCGATGAACTACCAGGAGCGCCCCGAGTATACACGCATCATAGGTGGCGGCGCGTGGAAATACAAGTGGGGAAGCCGCGACAATACCCGTCGCCACATCTTCAGTCTGCTCGACATCAACTATGTGTACCTCCCCGAGCGTACCAACGATTTCCTTGACCAGATAGCCCCCGACAATCCGCTGCTGCGCTACAGCTATGAAGACCACTTCATAGTGTCGATGAGCTATAATTTCTATCTGACCAACAAGCGCATACCCTCGGCGCTTACCCGCAACCACACCCTTCAGCCTATGGTGTATACGTTGCGCGCTGACGTAGAGACAGCCGGCAACGTGCTCTACGCCCTGTCGAGCGCCTTCGGCCACCGCGAAGCCGAGGGGGTCTACACGCTCTTCGGCATCCGCTATTCGCAGTATGCCAAGGGAGAGATAGACTACGGCGTGACCTTCAATCTCTCTCGCCGCCACGCCCTGGCCTTTCATGCAGGAGGCGGAATAGGTGTGCCTTACGGCAACTCTACGGTGATGCCGTTTGAGAAACGATTCTATGCCGGCGGCGCCAACGGTGTGCGCGGCTGGAGCGTGCGCTCGCTCGGCCCCGGCAGCTACGACGGCCGCAACTCGGTGACTGACTTCATCAACCAGTGCGGCGATATAAGGCTCGACCTCAGCGCCGAGTATCGCGCCAAGCTATTCTGGGTGCTCGAAGGCGCGGCCTTTATAGATGCCGGAAATATCTGGACGATACGCAATTACGAGAATCAGCCCGGCGGTGTGTGGAAATGGAATGAATTTTACAAGCAGATAGCTCTGGCCTACGGCGTGGGTCTGCGACTCGATTTCAGCTACTTCCTCCTGCGATTTGACTTGGGCATGAAGGCTCACAACCCTGCAGCTAATCAGGAACCGTGGCCGCTGATTCATCCTAACTGGCACCGCGATGCAACTTTTCACTTCGCCGTCGGTTATCCTTTCTGAACCCCTCTAAAAACGTATGATATGAAAAAGCTTGTGATATTTGACCTTGACGGTACGCTCCTCAATACAATCGACGACCTCGGCGAAGCAACAAATCATGCACTGCGGTCGCTCGGCTATCCTACCCATGCACTTTCGGTTTACCCCGGCTATGTGGGTAATGGAGTGAGGAAACTCATGGAGCGGGCGCTGCCTGACTCGGAGGCTACGCCCGAGATTGTGGGTGCGATGCTTGAGAAATTCAAGGAATATTACGACAGTCACGGCTGCGACCGCACTGTGCCATATCCCGGCATACCCGAACTTCTCCGTCAGTTGAGCGATGCCGATGTGAACCTTGCCGTGGCATCCAACAAATATCAGAAAGCAGTCGAGGCCATCGTGCTCCATTTCTTCCCCGACATACACTGGGCTGCGCTCGAAGGCCAGAAGCAGGGAGTGCCCGTGAAGCCCGACCCCTCGATAGTGTTTGAGATACTTACCAAGTGCCCCACACCCAAAGCCGACGTGCTTTATGTGGGTGACTCGGGCGTGGATATCGAGACGGCACGTCGCGCGTGTGTCGATAATGTGGGCGTGACATGGGGCTACCGTCCCGTGAGAGAACTCAGGGAATCTTACGCCGACCGAATTGTCGAGTCGCCCGAGGAAATATTGAAGATTGTTCAGTCAGGCTCGTCCTTGTAGAAAAGCGAGAAATTCACGCTGCCGTAGGCGCGGTGGCGCTGGAAGAGCGGAAGCTGTGAGTAGTCGCGCTCGCGCGAGTGCTCCATTACAAGGAGGGTGTTTTCGCCCATGAGCGGAGAGGCGAGGATGGCCGGCGCGATGGTGTCGAAATCGGGCAGGTTGTAGGGCGGGTCAACAAATATTATATCGTAAGGCACCGTGACGGCGGCAATGAAGCGGAATACGTCGCCGCGTATCAGAGTGAGATTGTCGTCGTGGAGCTCGCGGGCAACCTTCTCGATAAACCGTGCCTGAACTGCCGATTTCTCAACGGCCGTGACCGACGCCGCGCCTCGCGACAGAAATTCAAAAGATACCGCTCCCGTCCCGGCAAAGAGGTCGAGGCAGCGAGCTCCCTCGATGTCAGTGATATTTTCGATGATGTTGAAGATATTTTCACGGGCGAAGTCGGTGGTGGGACGCGCCGTGATATTAGTGGGCACGTCAAACCGACGGCGGCCATATTTTCCTCTTATTATTCGCATAACGGTGCTACAGTCAGGTCAAAAGGCATGACCGTGGCGTCGCGACCGGCACGGAACATGCGGGGTGGGAATATCACGGGAATCACACTTGAGGCGAAGCGGCGCACTATGGGCATCACCTCGGCGCGCATCGTGGCATCGCCGGCTATGATGATTTCCGAATCGTTGTCGTCAAATTTCAGTTCGCCCCTGCAGGCGAGTATATAATAGGCCGCGTCCATAGCCGAGCGGGTGGTGAATGTCACGGCCTTGATGAGCTCATTTCCTCTCACGGCTACTATGTCAAGACCGTCGGCATGAAGATTGGCAAGCATTCGGCAGTGGCGTCCGCGCTGGGTGCGGGTAGTGAAATATGAAGCTAAGTAGCCCAGATGAGGTCTTACCACGGCGTCGTGGCTGAATGTGCGGCTTATAAAACCCATGCAGCCGCGGGGCATACAGTAGCCCACCGAGGCATTGCGCGAAGCTGCACCGTCAACCGCCCACTCGCGATCGTCGCCCGGAAGCGCGGCGGCAAGTGTGGCCGGTGCATCAGGGAGCGCCGAGGGGAGAAGCATCGAGGCGTCGGGGACTATGGAGATATACGTGCGACGGAAGGGCGAGAGCACGAGCGGATTTTCGTAGATAATATCCTCGATGGCACGGAGCACTGACGGCGTGCCCTGCGCGGGAGTAAAGCGGCGGTAGAGCAGCGAGTTATCTTCCATGTCAGAAAACACGGCGAAGTCGACCGCCGCGGCCGAGAGCCGCATGGCGAGCGTCCACATCTTCGTGTCGGGCACGAGATCCTTGGTGAGCGGTGTGGCTGACATAGCTTATCTTAGTGCTGCGATGTTGGCGGCAAGTTCCTGGCGGGTCGAGGCCGTGACAGGGGTCAGCGGCAGGCGCAGAGTCTCGCCGAAATAGGGGTGGAGGATATTGAGAGCTGCCTTGACGCCCGACGGATTGCCGTCGCGGAAGAGCAGCGTGTAGAGAGCCGAGAAGTGCTGGTGGATGATGGCTGCGCGGGTGATGTCGCCGGCGAGTGAAGCGCGTATCATGTTGCCGAATTCGCGCGGAAACACGTTGCCGAGCACTGAGATTACACCGTCGCCGCCGAGCTTTATCATCGAGTGGGCGAGGGAGTCGTCGCCTGACAGTACGGCAAAACCGGCATCGCGGCGTATCACCATCGTTTCGGCCTGATCGAGTCGGCCCGATGCTTCCTTTACGGCCACGATTTTCCCGGGGAAATCATGAGCGAGGGAGAGGGAGGTGGCGGCGTCGATGTTGACCCCCGTGCGTGAAGGTACATTATACAGTATGACCGGCACGGGCGAAGCCTCGGCGATGGCGGCGAAGTGGCGGTAGAGTCCGAGCTGCGAGGGCTTGTTGTAGTAGGGCGCGACGGATAGTATGGCACTGATGCCGTCGAAGCACGTGCGCTTCAGCTCGTCGACCACTCCACGGGTGGAGTTGCCGCCCAGTCCCATCACCACCGGAACCTTTCCGGCATGGCTCATCACTATCTCCAGCGAGCGCTGCCGCTCGTCGGGGGTAAGCGTAGGGGTCTCGGCTGTGGTGCCAAGCGCCACGATGAAGTCGACCGACGCATCACGCAGAAAATCTATGTGGCGCCCGAGCGCTTCTTCGTCGAGCGACTCGTCGGCACGAAACGGGGTGGGGATTGCTACTCCGAGACCTTTAAACATGGATTGAGCCATAGGGAATGAGATTTTTCACAAAATTAGCCTTTTTTCCCCGAAAGTGCAAATTCGGGCGAACCTTTAAGCTGCCCCGCGCGTTATATTAGCAAACAAAAATGAAAACAAACAAATTTTAAAATACACAGTATTATGAACGATTTCAACGAACTTATCAATAGCTCAAAGCCTACTCTGGTGGACTTTTATGCAACCTGGTGTGGACCCTGTAAGATGCAGTCCCCTATTCTTGAAGAACTTAAAAGCAAGGTGGGCGATGCTGCCAACGTGGTGAAGATCGACGTTGACCGCAATCAGGAAGTAGCCGCCCGCTATCAGGTGCGCTCAGTGCCTACGCTTATCGTGTTTAAGAACGGCGAACCCGTATGGCGTGCCTCAGGCCTCCATCAGCTCGACGTCCTCGAAGCCAAGGTTAAGGAACACATTTAATTAGTAATTAGTAATTAGCAATTAGCAATTAGTAATTAGCAATTATAAGCGCAGCCCTTTTTCTGTCATGAAAGAGGGCTGCGTCGCGTTGTATCGTGTACGTCGCTAAATGCCGGTGACCGGGTGTAGGGACGTCGCTGTGCGACGTTTCCAGGAAGAGCCATCGGTAACTTAATGAATAGCAGAATGATAGCTTATTGCTATTCTCCGAAACGCGCACAGCGACGTCCCTACAAGGGATGAGTCGCGCAGCGAAGGTTTAATGATTGTATTCAGTCATAATTACTCTTCGCTCTTCACTCTCCGCTCTCCACTCTCCGCTTACTTCGTGACGTGGACGTCGAGCTGGGGGAAGGGGAAGGATACGCCGGCGCGGTCGGGGAGGGTGGCGTAGACTTTTTCGTTGAAGTCAAAGAATACGTTCCAGTAGTCGGCCGATGCTACCCAAGCGCGCACGGTAAGGTCGATGCTCGAATCGTTGAGTTTGGCCAGTCGGGCCATGGGAGCGGCGGTGACGCCTCCCTGTGCATCCTGAATCACGCGGCTGTCTTCGGCCAGCATTTCGAGGATGACGTCGCGGGCGCGGGTGTAATCGTCGCCGTAAGAGATAGATACGGTCCAGTCAACGCGGCGGTAAGCCTGGGTGGAGTAATTGTTGACCGCTCCGGTGGAAAGACCGCCGTTGGGGATGATGATAGATTTATTATCGGGGGTGGTGAGCATGGTGTTGAAGATCTCAATCTTCTTCACGGTGCCCGTGAAGCCCTGAGCCTCAATGGTGTCGCCCACCTTGAAGGGCTTGAGGAGCAGGATGAGCACGCCGCCGGCAAAATTCTGGAGCGTGCCGCTGAGAGCCATACCTATAGCGACACCGGCCGAGGCAAAGAGGGCGAGGAATGAGCTCGTGGGTATGCCCAGAATACCTATGACGGTGACTATGAGGATGAAGTAAAGTACTATCCTGACGAAGCTGAGGATGAACGTGGAGAGCGAGGCCTCGATGTTTCGCTTGTTGCAGATGTTCTGGACGAAATTGTAGAGCTTGTTGATGATGAAGCGACCGGCGTAGAAGATGGCGATGGCCACTGCCAGCGAGATAGCAAAGTGGATGAGGTCGCCAATAACTTTGTCGAGCAGGTCGCTGAGGCTCATTGACTTGAGGTCAGCAAGCGTGACGGGCGCTTTTTCGGCTGCGGAAGCCACGGAATCGGTAAGTTCTTCAGCTTGAATCATGAGTGATAGGGTATGGGATGATTAAAGATTATCGAGTCGGAGCAGAGGCGAGCACGACACTACGTCGCGATACCACTCGCGCTCAGAGTAGTTGAAGAGAGAGATTTCGCGGGGATCGAGTATCACGTAGCTGCCAAGGCCACAGTAGCGGTCGAGGTCGATGACGTTGAAGAGGCTCGGGGTGGATGCCTTGTAGATCACGGCATTACGCAGGGCGGCGCGCCACGCGGCGAGTTGCTCCTCGGTGGGGTTGAGGCGCTCCACGTAGTCCTCGAAGTCATACATGTAAGTGCGCACGGCGCTGCGGAAGTAGGGTTGCACGGCGGAGAGATTGGGGGCAAACTCAGTGACTCCGGCAAAAATCTCGGCCGAAGCCTCGGCAAGATCCTGCATGGCCGGAGTGCTGACTACGGTCATGGCACAGGTGCGCGACGAGCCGGTCATCGAGTCGTAATAATTAAATGTAGTGCTTGCCGCGCCCACTACGTCGGCCTCGCCCTTAGCGAAGAGATAGGGGAGGGTGAGATTATAGGGCATACCGTCGGCCGGGAGTTCGATACCCGAGGCGGCTATGACGGGAGCGGCATTGCGAAGCTCCCACATCACCTCTACTGATGCCATGCTGCAGCAGTCGAAGTAGATAAATGAGAAATCGCTGTCGCTGAGCGCCGTGGCAAGCGAAGAAATCTTCATGGTGTGACGGCGGTCTTCGCCAAACGAGCGCGCCATCGAGGTCTCCATCCAGCCGCTTGCGTGGCTCCAGAGCACGAGACCGTAGTCGAGCGCAGGGGCGAAGCTCTTGGCGTCGGCTATCACTTCGCGCATGCGTGAGACGTCGACGGAGTAGATTTCGGGATTGTCAGCGTAGGTCTTGAGGGTATCAAGTCCGGTGGCGGTCACTTCGAGCAGCTGAGGAGCCTTGCCTGCGTCGGTGCCGGGGCGATTGTGGTACACGAGGAGGCGGCCTCCGTTGAGAGCGCCGGCTTTAGCACCGTCGAGCATCTCGCGGAGATCGTATTTATCGTTGTTCCAACTGCCCAGTGAGTTGTCGGCCACCATGTAGACGAGCACCGTGCGGTGTACATCGTCTTGACCTGCGGGCGGCACGGTGGGATCGGGCTCGTCAGTAGAGCTCGAATCACTGCACGCGGATACAGTAAACAGCACCGCGAGCATACATAATATATTATAGAGATATCGAAATTTCATTGTAGTACAAAAGAAAGCTTGTAAAGATACTGAGTTGAAAGGTCGGGGAGACGAATCGCCGACGCGGGAGCTACCGCTCCGAATGTGTGTGTGGGTGGGACCGATGGAATCAGAGCACCTCGGGAGCACGCTTTTCGCTGCGGGCGTCGCGGGCTTCGAGAGAGATTACATCGTCATCGTCGAGCACGCGGCGGAACTGGAGGAAGCGCTGCGAGTAGTAACCATTGTCAGGAAACGACTGGATTACAACGCCCTGACTCGTGGCTGCGTGGATAAACTTGATCTTTCCGGTGAGCTCGTCAACGTCAACCACCATGCCTACGTGGCCTATGGTCTTGCCGCCGCGACGACCCGAGAAGAACATAAGGTCGCCCACCATCACCTCGTCTTTGCCTATCTGGCGGCCCTGCACGCCCTGAGCGCGCGACGAAGCCGAGAGGCTCATGCCGAAGTTCTTGAATACGAAGCTTGTGAATCCCGAGCAGTCAAACGCCTTCGGGCCCTTGGCTCCGTGGCGGTAGCGGGTGCCGAGAAATGATGAAGCATAATCCACGAGCTCTGACTGGAGCGAGGTGAGCGAGCCGAAGTTGTCGCCGAGGCCGTCGTCCTCACCGAGCATCTCCCAGGGATTGAGGGCGAGTACGTCGCCGTCAGAGTCCACGGCGAAGATGCGGTCAGTGCTGAACATATCGGAAGCCTCGTAGCTTGACTCGGCAGCAGTGTCCTGACGATCGTCGTCGCGGGCGGCAACGTCACCGGCAGGCTCGGCAGCGCGCATGGCTACGGCTGTAAGAGCGATGGATAATATATATATAAGTTGTTTCATCAGTTACTAATTTTTTAATTAAGGCGTAAAGTCCGCATGAAAACGCGGCCATTAATATATTCTAAGGTCAGTGTTATCGGCGGACTACCGTCCACAGCTACAAAGATACAAAAAAATCGCGTGACGACCAAGGATGTTAACGGTATTTAGCTAAATTGTTAAAAACTTTCAACTCTCTATACAAAAATTCACAACTTTTCACTAAAAAATCAATTTTTGACGAAAAAAACTGAAAATTTATTTGGTATGTCATTTTTTTGTATTAACTTTGCGACGTTTTTAAAGCTAAAAATTTTTGTTTTATTATTTTTTATAAATTTCTAAGAAAATGAAAAAGTTAGTTCTCTTACTCGCTGTTGCTTTCAGCGCATCTCTCTACTCTTGCGGTAACAAGGCTGCTGAAAATGCTGCTGCTGAAGCTGCTGATTCTGCTAATGTAGTAGTTGAGGAAGTTGCTGCTGCTGTTGTTGACACTGTCGCTCCCGATTCAGTAGTTGTTGACACTGTAGTTGCTGCCGCTGCTGCCGTTGTTGAATAATTTCGTTAAGGAATTATCCTACATTAAACTGACAACAAAGGAAAATCAAGCTGATTGCCAATAGGTAACCAGCTTTTTTTGTGTAGATACGCGTATGAGACGTTACTACGGCGTGCTTTCCATCGCCGGCTCTGATCCCTCAGGCGGCGCCGGTATTCAGGCCGACATCAAGACTATCTCCTCGATAGGTTGCTATGCCATGACTGCCATTACTGCCGTCACGGTGCAGAATACCACGGGTGTCACCGGTGTGCAGCCGATACTGCCGGAAGTAGTTGAGGGGCAGATAGATATGGTGACTACGGATATTCCGCCGCTTGCCATAAAGACCGGTATGCTCTATGATGCCTCGACAGTCAAGACTGTAGGCCGCGCGCTCCGTCGGTATCTTTCGTTGCATCCTGAAGTCCCGGTGGTGGTTGACCCGGTGATGGTGTCGACCTCGGGCTCGATGCTGCTCGATGAGAATGCTGTGGAGGCTGTAAAGGCTGAGATGTTTCCGCTTGCCACGCTGCTGACTCCCAATATTCATGAGGCGCGTGTGCTCACCGGCTGTGATGACCCGTGGGAGCAATGGGCGCGCCTGCGTGAGGCAGGATGCCGGAATGTGCTGCTTAAGGGTGGCGACTCAGAGCGCGAGGATGTAAAGACCGACTATTTGGGACTTGAAGGACACGACGAGCTGATACCGATAGTGGCCGACGCTGTAGCGACTCGCAACACCCACGGCACCGGCTGCACCCTGTCATCGGCTATAGCTTCATATCTCGCACTTGGCTACGATATGAGACGCGCCGTGGAGATGGGTAAGCTTTACGTGACCCGCGCGCTTCAGGCCGGAGCATTTGTGACCGCAGGGGCGGGACACGGGCCTGTGAATCATTTCTTTTCCCCACGTCGACTTAAAAATTACCAGGATCATGAAAGTAAAAATAAATAATAAAGAGATAGAAGCCGCAGAGGGTGCTACGCTCGCCCAAGTGCTGGAGCAGCAGGGAATCCCGGCCGCAGGAATCGCCACGGCTGTCAACGGAAAGGTGGTGCCCGCAGCCTCGCGCACCGGTCATGTACTTGTCGATGGCGACAGTGTGGTGATCATCAAGGCCTTTTACGGCGGCTGAATTTGGCTCAAGCCGTATTTCCGGTGCATAATATAAAAAATAGACAACGGTAAAGTCCCTACAGGATTACGTGTTTGACAATAGTAATTGTTATATAGTTGCTCCTATGCACCGACTTTTCGGCTTGTGTCCTGAATTTTTTTATTCGTAAAAATAAAGTAAAGCCCGACTCGATGAGCCGGGCTTTACTATTGCAAGCTGGAAGGGAATAAATATAGGGATTAATATTTCATGAGATCTTCGATGCGCTTGAGGTTGTCGCCGTCGTTGAGGTTGTAGTAGACGTTGCGGAGCACGCGGAGAGCATCCATCATGTTCTCATTGTCGAGAGCGTAAGCCTGTTCAAGAACTTCAGCGATCTTAAGGAGCTCGGGACGGAGCTTTTCGCGCATGAGCTTGTTGTACTCGGCGGTGCTCATGTTGTCACCTTCAGCTGAGTCGCGCTCGTAGATGCGGGCGAGAGCGTTGCCGTAGCGGAACATGTAAGTAGCATCGTTGGGAGCGAGTTCAGAAGCCTTCTTGTACTGTGCAACGGCGTTGTCAAAGTCTTCGCTGTTCTCGTAAAGCACGCCCAGAGAGTAGTAGTAAGCGGGGTTGGTAGGCTCGGAAGCGATGGCATTGTTGAGCATGTTGAGCGCTACATCATACTGATTGCTCTGGATGAAGTAGTTGATCATGCGCTGGAGGAAGATGGGGTTGGATGAGCCGAAGCGGTCAAAACCGGCCTTGGAGTAGTCATACATGCGGGTGGTGTCCTTGAGCTCGTAGGCTACGGAGTAAGCGTAGTCGTAAGCCTGGGGATCATCGAAGCCTATAGCCACGAGAGCATCGAAAGCGCCGGCCGATTCGGGGAGCATCTTGGCCTGCCATGCAGCGATTGCACGCCAGTAGTTGAGCTGGGCGGCGATGGTATCGGCTACGGCAGCGGGAGCTGCCTTGCCCAGACGGGGATTGCCGGCAGTTTCGAGATAATATGTCCAAGCCTTGTAAGCGTTGCCCCAGTCCTGGTTGCCCCAGAAGATAGAGCCGGTGTTGTCATAGTCATTGAAGTGACCTGCGATGGCGTTGACGATATCCTTGGAGTGGGGAGTCTTCACCTTGCCTTTGGCATCGACGATAGTGTCGACTACGAGAGCCTTGGTATAATATTCGTAACCGCTCAGCAGAGCCTTGCCCATGTCTTCAAGATTCACGTCCTCGCCGAAAGCCTTGCGGCCATAGAGGTCGTCATACATCTTGTAGGCAGCCTTTCCGGGGAAGTAATATACATCAGAGCCCTCGATCTCCACACCTTCGAGCATGGGGGCTACAGCCTGCTCGGCAGCCTGAAAATCAGCGTAAGATTTGGCTGACTTGAAAGCCTTTTCCACTTCCTTGCCAACGTTGACCTGAGCCGAAGCCGAGAAACCGGCTAAGGCGGCAAGTGCTAAAATTGCAAATTTTTTCATATCAGATGGTATTAATTATAAAGATGCTAATGTTAGTGAATTATTCGCCGGGTTCCTCGCGCTCCTCGTCGAGAGTAGCGTTGGAGTCGGTGGGTACTTCGTCGTCATCATCGGGTGCGGGGTCATCGTCGGTCACATCCTCGATGGGCAGAGCTTCGAGTTCCTCGGGATTCTGCTCTATTTCCTCCACTGCTTCCTCGGGGTCGCTGTCGACGCAGCATACTGAGGCGATGGTATCGGAACGCTTCTCAAGGTTGATGATGCGCACGCCCTGGGTGTAGCGGCCCATCACCCGGATGTCGGCCACACGGATGCGGATGGTGATACCGCTCTTATTGATGATCACGAGGTCATTGTCGTCGTTGACGCTCTTGATGGCCACGAGGTTGCCGGTCTTGGCGGTGATGTTCATGGTCTTCACGCCCTTACCGCCGCGGTTAGTGACGCGGTAGTCCTCGACGAGCGAGCGCTTGCCGTAGCCGTTGGCGCTCAGTACCATTACGGTATTGTTGCTGTCGGGCTCCACGCATATCATGCCCACGATTTCATCCTTGCCGTCGTCGTCGAGACGCATGGCGCGCACACCGGCGGCGCCGCGACCCATCTCGCGGACCTTCGACTCGTCAAAGCGTATGGCGCGGCCGTTGCGGTTGGCCATCACGATCTGAGAGTTACCGTCGGTAAGCTCTACGCCCAGCAGCTCGTCGCCCTCGCGGATGACGATAGCGTTGACGCCCCTTGCGCGGGGACGCGAGTAGGCCTCAAGCACGGTCTTCTTGATAAGACCGCGACGAGTGTAGAAGACGAGATTGTGAGAGTTGACAAACTCGCTGTCGTTCAGGCTCTTCACGCGGATAAATGCCTTAACGCAATCGTCGGCCTCGATGTTGAGGAGATTCTGGATGGCGCGACCCTTGGAAGTGCGCGAGCCCTCGGGAATCTCATACACCTTAAGCCAGAAGCAGCGGCCCTTGCGGGTGAAGAAGAGCATATAATTGTGCATCGAGGCGGGATAGATGTGCTCGATGAAGTCTTCGTCGCGTGTCACGCCGCCACGCACGCCCACACCGCCACGGTTCTGGGCACGGAACTCGCTCAACGGAGTGCGCTTGATGTAGCCCAGGTGGGAGATGGTGATGATCATGTCGTCGTCGGCATAGAAATCCTCGGCGTTGAAGTCGCCTGCGGTGTAGTCTATTTCGGTGCGGCGGTCGTCGCCGTACTTTTCGCGCACTTCTATGAGCTCGTCGCGAATCACGGCGCGGCACACTGACTCGTCGCTCAATATGAGCTCAAGGCGGCGTATCTGCTCCATGATTTCATTATACTGCTCCTGAAGCTTGGCCTGCTCCAGACCGGTGAGCTGACGCAGACGCATCTCCACGATGGCGGCGGTCTGCTGGTCGGTCAGCGCGAAGCGGTTCTTGAGGTTTTCGCGGGCGGTCTCGGTATCGGCAGCGGCGCGGATTATGCGTATCACCTCGTCGATATTCTGCGAGGCGATGATGAGGCCTTCGAGGATATGGGCGCGCTCGCGGGCTTTGCCCAATTCAAAGCGGGTGCGTCGTATCACCACTTCGTGGCGATGGTCGATAAACGACTGAAGCAGCTCCTTGAGGTTGAGCGTCTTGGGGCGACCGTTGACGAGCGCCACATTGTTGACCGAGAATGAAGCCTGCATCTGGGTCATCTTGTAGAGCTTGTTGAGGACCACATTGGCATTAGCGTCGCTCTTGAGCTTGATTACGATGCGCATACCGGTGTAGTCGCTCTCGTCGTTGATGTCGGCGATGCCGTCGAGGCGCTTGTCGTTGACAAGGTCAGCGATATAGGCGATGAGCTCAGCCTTATTTACATTATAAGGTATCTCGGTTACGATGATATTTTCATGATTGTCCTCCACCTCGATGTCGGCCTTGGCGCGGATCACGATGCGGCCGCGACCGGTCTCGTAAGCATCCTTCACGCCCTGGTAGCCATAGATGGTACCGCCGGTGGGGAAGTCGGGCGCGGTGATGTATTTCATCAGCTCGGGGATGTCGAGCGAGGGATCTTCGAGCAGAGCTATCGAAGCGTTGATAGCCTCGGTGAGATTGTGAGGGGGCATGTTGGTGGCCATACCCACGGCGATACCTGACGCACCGTTGACGAGCAGGTTGGGGAAACGCGAGGGGAGCACCACCGGCTCGCGGCGGGAGTTGTCGTAGTTGGGCTGGAAATCAACGGTATCGGAGTCAATATCGGCAAGCATTTCCTCACCCAAGCGCTGGAGGCGAACCTCAGTGTAACGCATTGCAGCCGCGCCGTCGCCGTCGACCGAGCCGAAGTTGCCGTGGCCGTCGACAAGGGTGTAGCGGAGTGCCCAAGGCTGAGCCAGACGCACTACAGTGCCGTAGATCGACGAGTCGCCGTGGGGGTGATACTTACCCATCACGTCGCCCACGCAGTTGGCCGACTTCTTGTGAGGCTTGTCGGAGGTATTGCCCATCTCGTTCATACCGAAGAGCACCCTGCGGTGGACGGGCTTGAGACCGTCGCGCACATCGGGGAGGGCGCGCGACACGATTACCGACATTGAATAGTCGATATAGGCGCTCTTCATCTCATTCTCGATGTTGATCTTTATAATACGATCGTCTTCAATCATGATTGTTTCTTGATGTTGTACTTTCTTTAATTTACACTGTAAAAATGCCGCCGGAGCGGCTCATTGACCACCGGCCCGAATCGACAGGAGCGCAGTTGTCAAATATCATACAAAGATACGAAAAATTCATGAAACAACACTCTTTTTTAATTAGAAATTAGTAATTAGTAATGTGTAATTAGCAATTAGCAATTGGCAATTAGTAATTAGTAATTCATAATTCGTAATTGAGAGTGTGCCGCGCCCGGAATAGTAAATTGCACATAGCTAATTACACATTACTAATTACACATTGCTAATTACTAATTACTAATTATTAATTATACTAAGGGGGCGTGGTTTTCCGTTATTATAATGTACTGCGAAACTTTTCAGGGAGTAAAATAGTTAAATAATGTAGAGAGCGGCGTGTGGCCCGATGGTTTGGCACAGTTTTTGCACTCTCTTTTTTCTGACAACAACGATAACATTACACACAGTAAATATATATGAAGATTCCTTTCACACCCAATTTCAAGAACATACTTGAGCGAGGCCGTAAGGCAGCATTCGAGATGAAATCGCCCGTGCTTCACGACGGTCATCTGCTGCTTGCGATGCTCGACGGCGATCCCGGCGATCCGGCCGTGGAGGCTATCACTCAGCTTCTTCCCGAAATTCCGGGCATGGAGACTGCCGAGCAGATCGGCCGCCTGCGCAACGATGTGGCCGCACTCTGCGAGGACAATGACCGGCGCGAGGTGAATCCTGCCGTGATTCCCGGCACGATTGCCGTAAGTGACCGCGTCAACCGCCTTCTCTCCATCGCATCCTTTACCGCCCGCGGGCTTCACAGCTCCAAGGTAGACTCGCTTCACCTGCTGCTTGCACTCGTGCAGGGCTCGGCTACGGCCGACGAGTATTCCACGCTCCTTGCCGCCTACGGTATCGACACCGCATCGGTGGGTCGCGTAGCTGCCCGCATGATTGGCGAGAGTCAGGGCCCGGTGGCCGGCGGGGAATTCTCGGAAGAGGAAGATGATGACGCTCCCGCTCCCGGCGGTGGCGACGGTGCTCAGGCTTCGTCACGCAAGGGCGCGGAGAGCCGCACTTCGTCTTCTTCCCACAAAGGTAGCGACACCCCGCTGCTCGACCGCTTCGGCAACGACATGACCCGCGCCGCTGAGGAAAACCGCCTCGATCCCGTGGTGGGTCGCGAGGTGGAGATAGAGCGTCTGGCGCAGATTCTCAGCCGCCGCAAGAAGAACAATCCCGTGCTCATAGGTGAGCCGGGTGTGGGTAAATCGGCTATCGTAGAGGGACTTGCCCTGCGCATCATCCACCGTCAGGTAGCCCGCGTGCTCTTCAATAAGCGAGTGATTTCGCTCGACATGGCTTCGCTTGTGGCCGGCACGAAGTATCGTGGACAGTTTGAGGAGCGCATCAAGGGTATCCTCGACGAGCTCTCGCGCAATCACGATATTATCCTCTTCATCGACGAGCTTCACACTATAGTGGGCGCCGGTAATTCTGCCGGCTCTATGGACGCCGCCAATCTGCTTAAGCCCGCCCTGGCGCGTGGCGAGATACAGTGCATCGGTGCCACCACTCTCGATGAGTATCGCAAGAATATTGAGAACGACGGCGCGCTTGAGCGCCGCTTCCAGAAGGTGATGGTCAACCCCACCACCGCTGCCGAAACCCGCATTATCCTCGATAACATCAAGGATAAGTATGAGGCTCACCACAACGTGACCTATACTCCCGAGGCTCTCGACGCTTGCGTAGCGCTGACTGACCGCTATGTGAGCGACCGCAATTTCCCCGACAAGGCTATCGATGCCCTCGACGAGGCCGGCTCGCGCGTACATATCACTAATATCACCGTGCCCGAGACCATCCTCTCGCTCGAAGCGCAGGTAGAGGAGACCAATTCTCTGAAACTCACTGCCGCCCGCGAGCAGGATTTCGAGAAGGCCGCCGAATATCGCAACCGCGAGCAGGAGCTCAAGAAGCAGCTTGAGACCGAGCGCGCGGCGTGGGAGAAACGTCTCGACGCTACCCGCGAGACTGTCGACGAGGATCGTGTGGCCGAAGTGGTGGCCATGATGACCGGTGTGCCCGTGCAGCGTATCGCTCAGGATGAGGGTCACCGTCTGAAGGAAATCGCCCCCACGCTCTCCAAGCAGATTATCGGTCAAGACGAGGCTATCGACAAGCTGGCCAAGGCCATACGCCGCAACCGCATCGGCCTCAAGGATCCCAACAAGCCCATCGGTACCTTCCTCTTCCTCGGCCCCACAGGTGTGGGTAAGACCCATCTGGCCAAGAAGCTCGCCGAGTATCTCTTTGACTCGCCTGAGTCGCTGATACGCATCGACATGAGCGAGTATATGGAGAAGTTTGCCGTGTCGCGCCTGGTAGGTGCGCCTCCGGGATACGTAGGTTACGAGGAGGGTGGACAGCTTACCGAGAAGGTGCGTCGCCGTCCCTACTCTATAGTGCTCCTCGATGAGATTGAGAAGGCTCACCCCGATACATTCAATCTTCTGCTCCAGATTATGGATGAGGGACGACTGACTGACTCGCTCGGCCGCACGATTGATTTCAAGAACACGATTCTGATCATGACGTCAAATATCGGTTCGCGTCAGCTTAAGGACTTCGGTTCGGGCATCGGTTTCAATACCCCCGCGGCCGACGACAAGAGCTACTCGCAGGGCGTGCTTCGCAAGGCGCTCAACAAAGCCTTCTCGCCCGAGTTCCTCAACCGTATCGACGACATCATCATGTTTGAGCCCCTGTCGCGCGAAGCTATCTTCAAGATTATCGACATCGAGCTTGCAGGCTTCTATCGCCGAGTCAAAGACCTTGGCTACAAGCTCAATATCTCTGATGCCGCACGCGATTTCATTGCTGACCGCGGCTACGACGCCAACTTCGGCGCCCGCCCGCTCAAGCGTGCAATTCAGAAATATCTCGAAGACGAACTGGCCGACATCATCATCGACGCCTCCATCGCCTCGGGCGACACCATCGAAATCGACTACACCCCCGGCGACGAGAAGCTCACCCCCCGCATCATCACCGCCGACAGCAACGAGAATTGAGAATTCAGAATTTAGAATGGAAATTTTCAATAATTCTCCATTCTAAATTTTACACTCTAAATTTTTTACAAGCGCCGACCCGCACCCCGCAGGCCGGCGCTTGCCGTATGCTATGGAGCGGGGGTCGCCGACCCCCGCCGCCTCGACCACGGCGATGGATGGTGGTTTGTCGGGCGTAGGGACGTCGCTGTGCGACGTTTCTGAGATGAGCCGGGTAACTTATTACAGATCTGAGTAATAGCTTATTGCGCTTTCTGGAAACGTCGCACAGCGACGTCCCTACGACTACAAAAAAAGCGTCACCCCGCCTCGGTGTGGGGCGGGGTGACGGATATGGGAGGGTAGGGGGGATTAGCGGCGGACGTATTTGTAGGTCTCGGTTGAGCCGGCACGCTCAATGATCACTACGTAGATGCCGGGCACGGCGCGCTCCATGAGGGCGGCGACATTGTCGCCCTTGGCCGAAGCAATGATACGGCCGGTGAAGGCGTCGACGAGGATGCTGCGGTTGGCGGTAGCGGTGGCTACGGTCTCGGCGATGCCGGCAGCGGCGTAGGTGTCATAGATAGCCTTGATGTCGTCGGCGGCGAGGGCTACGGGGCGGATGGTGAGTTCGTCGATCGCACCTTCGTAGGGGCGGGCGGCTTCGTCGGAGATGGCGATGCGGAAGGGCTCGTTGTTGTCGGCAATCGCGCCGGTACCAACATTGGTTGTACGGGCTACTTCATTGCCGTCGACGTAGAGAGCCATGGTCTTTTCGGTGAAGTCACGCACGCAGGCTACGTGGTGCCAAGCGCCGTCAAATGCATAGTTGGCATCGGCGAGCTTGCAGTCAGCTTTCTTAGCGTCGTCGTCGATCGAGAAGCAGAGGTAGCCGTTTTTGCGTTCGAGACCTATCCAGTTGCCGGTGGTCTTCATATCGTCGTTCTTGGCGTGGGAGCCCTTGAAGAAGAGGTAAGCGTCGGCGTCGGTCGACTTCATCCAGAGGTCGACGGTGAAGCTGCTTTCGCCGAGCTGGATAGCGTCGTAGGCCTCCTGAATGTAGTGAGCACCGTCGGCAAACTGAGCAGCGCCGCCCTTCACGCCTTCTACAGCGGTGGGAGTGCCGTCAGTGGCGGTTGCGAAGCCATATACAAGGTTGGGGGTGGTTTCACCTACCTCGTCGAGAGGATAGTAAGCGAGATCCTTACCGGTAGTGGCAAAGCGCTCGGCAACCTTCTCGGCGGGCATTGCTCCGCGGTATACGTAGAGCTCATCGAGGGCGCCGGCAAAGGGATTGTCGAAGCCGACGTTGGAGTTACCGATTACGAAGTTTTCGTTTTGGCAAGCGATGGCGCCGGTGTTGTCGTCGCCGGTGGCTACGAGTTCGCCGTCAACGTAGAGGTAGAGCTTGTGGGCGAAAGCGTCGCGCACACCCACCACGTGGTGCCACTCGTCGTTCATCCACTTGTCGGCCTCCTTCACGTAGGCCTGACTCTTGGTGACGTCATCGTCGATGGCGAAGTAGAGCACAGCGTTTTTGAGCTCAAATCCCATCCAGTTGCCGGTAGCGCCGGTGGCGTCGTTCTTGGCGTGAGAACCGGTGTGGAGTATATAAGCGGCATCGTCGGCACTCTTCATCCAGAATTCTACGGTGAAGTCGTCGGCGCCGAGCGAAAGTGTCTCATCGGGAGCCTGAATGTAGTAAGCGCCACCGTTGAGCTTCACGGCATTGCCCTTCATACCCTCTACGGCTTCTACCGTGCCGGTAGCAAGAGTGGCGTCAGCGCCGAGCTGATTGAGGAGGGTCTCGCCGGGAGCGTCGCAGGAGTAGTAGACCATGGGGGTGAGTTCGACAGTCTTAACAACCTTGATCTTAACGGTAAACGAAGCGTTTTCGCTTTCCGAAGCGGCACCGGTGGAAGAGATAGTCACGGCAAAGTCGCCGGCAGCGGCGGGAGTGCCTGAGAGAGTACCCACTTTATTAGCGGCATCGTAGTCCCAGGTCAGACCTTCGGGAAGCTCGGAGCACACGAGAGCCTCGGCGCGATAGAGAGCCACGGTGACGGGGTCAATGGCATCCCCCAGATTGATGAGCTGCGAAGCCGAGCCCTCGCGCAGGAGGATGGAAGCGTTGGTGGCATATACATCCTCGGGGCAGTAGCTGAGGTGAGGAGGCTGGTTGTAAGCGGTGTTCTGCCAAGCGATAGCCATGCGGTAGTGATGGTCCTGAAGCAGGCAGGGGAGCTTATAAGTGGTGGGGATGGTAGTGGTGAAGATGTAGAGGTCGCTCAGAGTGGTCTTGTCGCGGAGAATGATTTCCTCGCGCCAGTCGCCGAAGAGGTCGGCCTGGAGGTTGGGGGTAGCCTTTGTGCCGTTGCACGATTCTACATTGGCGATGGTAGAGAAATCAACCACGGTGTTGATGCGGGAGAAGTCGGCCTCGGGCTTCGATACTGAAGTGCCGTCGAGAAGTTCGTCGAGGAGGTCGCCGTCCCAGTACACGCGGAAGTTGATGGGCGGACGGTTGGCGGCGATGGCCTTTCCGTAGCTGTAGACATTGGCATCGCTGGCAGCCCAGTATTCATAACCGGGGAAAGCCGACGATACGTTGGCGGCGATACCGCGACCTATGTCATTGCCGCTCTGCGGCTTGAAGAAGATGATTTCGCCGGTGCGGGCGTCGCGCATCTCGGTATCGTAGGGGTAAGAAGCATCCTTATCCTCGTGGGGCATGAACACCTGCAAGCCCTCGCGATCGGGGAGCATCTTGGCGAGATGGAGCGCGTCGCCGTGGCCTTCTTTATTGTTGGTCAGCGGATTGGTGCGGTAGAGGAGCGTGCCGTCATGATCGAGCGAAGCAGCGCCGTAGACTATCTCGTCCTTACCGTCGCCGTCCACATCGCCCACGGTGAGGGCATGTGCACCCTCGCCCCACAGACCCTGGCCGGTCTTGTTTGACTCATGGAACCACACTTCCTGCAGCTTGCCGTCGCGGAAATCCACAGCCCACACAAATGCGGCGCGATAGTAACCGCGAGCCATGATTACCGACGGATGCACGCCGTCGAGGTAAGCCACGCCGCCGAGGTAGCGGTCAGCACGGTTGCAATAATCGTCGCCCCACACTACCTTGCCGTAGTCATAGCCGGGCTTGTAGGCGATGGTGGAGAGCTCCTCGCCGGTCTTGCCGGAGAAGCAGGTGAGGTATTCCGAGCCGCCGCGCACGTGGCCGAAGATCTTCTGAGGAATGTCGGTGTGCATGCGGTAGTCATCGGTCTCCTTGTCGCCCTCCATGAGCACCCAGTTGCCTTTGCCGTCCTTGGTGCCGGGGGCGGTCTTGCATATCATCTCGGCGCAACCGTCGCCGTCGAAGTCATAGACCATAAACTGCGTGTAGTGGTTACCCGAGCGGATGTTGTGGCCCAGGTCGATGCGCCACAGCTGAGTGCCGTCGAGGCGGTAGCAGTCGATGAGGGTAGGGCCGGTGAAACCCTTCGATGCGCTGTCCTTGGCATCAGAGGGCATCCATTTCACGAAAAGCTCATATACGCCGTCGCCGTCCACGTCGCCTATCGAGCAGTCGTCGGGCACGTAAGTATAAGAGTGGGGAGTCTCGTCATTGCCGCCCACCGAGCCGCCTTCGGGGCGGTTGAGGTGAATCTTGAGATAATTCTGTTCCCAAGCCTTGGTGGTGCCGGTGGCAGTGAGACCGGTCAGACCGGTAGCGCGCACCTCGTAAGAAGCGCCGGCCGTACCTGCGGGATCAGTGAAAGATGTTACAGAAGAGATGGGGTCAGAGTTGACCTTAACGCCGTCGCGATACACGTCAAAAGTCGCATCGCCGTCAGAAGTAAGCGATCGCCACGACACATACACGCCGTCGGCGGTCTTCACGGCAACAACGCCGCGGTCAAGCACCTCAGCCTGCGGAGTAGCAGCCGTCGAGGCCAGCGCTCCGGCAGCGAGAAATGCTGTCAGAAGGGATTTTTTCATGATTATTAAGGTTAAAATGTTTATTGATGCAAATTTAGCAAAAATCTCCCACCACCGCAAATTTTTAACTAAATGCCGAGGGTTTAAAATTCGAGCCTTTGTCATTACGAGACACCCGAGAGTGGTCTAATACCTCGTGACCCCAGTTACTGGAGCTCTGTGGAGGCAGCTGGGGAATGTATTGATTTGAAATAATGGCATCTATAGATCGCCGATTATTGAGCCTTATTGCAGCCACAATCGGCGACCTTGCGGGCAGTATATGTTCGTGAGTATAGGATAGTCGCATAGCGACGTCCTCCAATCTTAGCTAACCACCATCGTTGTTGTTGCTACGGCACGCTTTCTAACGGGCTAAATTTTGTTGAAAGACGAATTTACTTATGCGCCGGAAATTACTGCTTGTAGCGGTAAAAGCTAAAAAGTTTCTTGTAAAAACAGTGCTAGTTCTAAATCTTTCGTATATATGGGTTTTGTAAAAGACAGTTCTTTAGTTGTTTGAGTGTCCCTGTTTTCAGACCTCCATTCAATAATAGATCAGATAAATTGGTCGAACTTCCAAATAAAACAGAAGTCCAAGGCGAATCATTATGGACAACAAAAATATTATACGGTAGTTCAATTACTTGTCCTTCCTCACCTGCCTTAAATAATAAAAAGCATTGGTTATTAAAGGAAGAAAAGCTAAAATTTAATTCTTGGCCAGTTATTTCGTTAGTATCACGACCAAAAAAAGAAACCGTACCTTCGCCAGACTTACGGGCTGTTCTTGAATAAAAATTTCCTTCCAAAATAGTTTCATTTTCATTTTTTATAAGTATGTACCAACTGTCTGTTTGAAATCCCGTAATGGATACAGGAACAGTTTCATTTTCTTTTGTTGACACGTTATCACCGATGGCATAGCTGTTAAGAACAATTATTTGTGATTTTTTTGCATCGGAATCACTTGCTTTTTCAATAGCAAAAGTGAAGTGCACTGCATTTAAGATCATAAGTGTCAATAGTGCGTAACGTAAAAGCTGATTCTTCATTTGAATATAATTTTGAGATTTGATTATAGGAATATCACACTGAAATATTCTATTGATAGCATTCTAGAGAAACAGTGTCCCTTGATCATAGGTAACTTTGATTTAGTTGTCATAAAATAAAAATGTCGTCTCCATTCCTAAGATGACCTCAAAAAATTATACAACAAAAGCGTGGAATGATGATCGGTTTATTTAATTCCAGGTATCGCCAAACACCTTGACAGAATAAACAGTCCACTCCCACGCCGTACCGATATCGCGCCCCTTTTCGGGGAGTGGATATACGACAAGCATGAGCATTTTTTGACTGCTTTAATCTCTGTCTAAAAATTTGGCGATTTCGGAACTAAGATAAAGCAAAAACGCTTCAAATTAATATGTCTTGATGAGCGACAAATAGCCACCCAACACTACAAAATTATAATTTTTTTTTGATTTATACAAAAATTGAATAAAGAATTGATGAAGCGATCGGTTTCAAGATTTGACCAAGTTAAATAGCTTCTGAAAGCCGGTGATTATAGTAATGATCCTATTTCTTATGTTATCGTTGCTATTAAACGTCTAGTAAATACATAAATACGCACAGTATTACCACAAAGTTTTATGAAGTATTATGCTGTTACACAGAATGATATCCTCAAAGGTGACAAAGATGGTATAAGCAGCATTTTGATTAAAATTGACGAGGGCTTACAGACCTTATATCTCCAGCGACAGTGGCGTTGCAGGTATGGAGCGGGGGGCGGCGCCCCCCGCCGCAGAAGCTACGGCGGGGGATGGTGCGCAACCTTGGAACTCCAGTTCAACCCCTCCCGGGTTGAGTAGTCTTCTATTGTATTTACCACGGGTGGCGAGCACCCGCGGTTGAGAAGATTGCGACCCCTCCGGGGTGCATTGAAAATGGAGAATCGAAAATTCAAAAATTTACCCGTTTTTGCTCCGGATTAGCCACGCACTTTTCTTCGCGGAGCGAAGCGACAGGCCGATTTCTTCGCGGGGCGAAGCGACAAGTCGATTCCATCGCCGTGGTCGCGCACCATCTATCGCCGTGGTCAATGGGGTGGGGGTCAGCGACCCCCGCTCCATACAGTGCACCTACGTTATCATAAATAGCTTGAAGTTCAGTGCTTTAGGTATAATTTGCCCGAAATTATGTAAAGGCCGGGAGTGAGGCTGTGGAGGGTTTCGGGGGCAGCATGGGACATTATAAGTTGGCCCTTGAGGTTATACACATCCACGAGCGTGTCATTGTCGCTGAAGCAGTTGTCTAATGAGGCAGGATCGGAATTGTAAACCTTAACCTTAATTTGAGCATAGACATCAGTGCCGGCCACGCGTATAGTTACAACTGCTTCGCCGGGGGATACGGGAATAAGCTCGATGCAGGTGAGTTCGCCTCCCATCCGTTGAGCCTTGACTACACCTGTGTCAGAGCTCTCAATTTCATACGGATAGGACGTATAGTCAAAAGCGTAGAGGAAGTTGGGCTCAAAATACACCACGCAATTACCGTCGATCATATCGATTTCCTTGTACTCGGGCAAGTGCCAGTCGGGTGAAACTACAGAGACTTCCATAGATGCTACGATGGACGGATTTTCCACACTCTTGGCTTTCAGTGTAAACTTGCCGGTAGTGAGCGCCTTAACGTTAACATCGAGGCCGGTAGCGTCGCTGATTTCAGCGACGTCAGTATTATCTATGCTCCACTCTATAGTGGCTGGAGCGCCGGTGGGCGTGACTCTTGCCGAGTAGGTGAAAGAATTACCAAGCGAACAGAATATGCTGGTGAGACCGCTGATGGAAAGTTGCTCTAATACGCGGGGCTTTACGGTGACGGTCTTAACAAGCCGAGCTCCGGTTGCGTCGCTGAAGATTACTTCGGTGACCCCTTCACGCAGAGCCGTGATGGTGTAATAATGGCGAATCATCTCGATGCGCGTAGTCTCAACGGTCAATATCGACGGGTCGGCAACGGTGGCTTCGATCACGCGCGGCTCCACCGGCATGGTCATAGGTGTATAGTACAGGTATATCTCTTGCGAAGTCTCGCCTACATACATCGTGGAGGGCACTTCCCATAACTCCTGCAGGCCCGGTTCCACTACTTTAATGGTCACGGAAGATGTGAGAGCGGGATTATCGGCGCTCGCCACGGTGAGCGTGGCTTCTCCATATTTCGGAGCTGTAACCAGCACACTTTTACCGCCCTCCTCCGGCTCGAACTTCAGCACGGATTCGTCGGAGCTCGTCCACACGAGGCGGTCAGTGAAGATAGCCGGTTGACAGGAAGCCTCGAAGCGGTAGGTGAGATCTCGGGTGATTTCACCGGAAAAATATGCGGGAGGGTAGATGCTCAGATTGGAAAGGGCGGGAGTGGGTGCAATGGTAAATGTGCGTGAATCGCTGACGGCGGGATCGGCCACGCTTCTTACGGTTATTTCACATTCACCCTCGCCCACCAGTTTAAACTCGGCAGAATTGCCCGAGACGGATTCCGGTACGAGTTGCATGATATTATGATCAGACGAAATCCATTCGATAGGCTCGGTGCTCCAGTAGGGAGTGCGTGATGCGGAGATTTTGACGGTTGCACCGGCCACGAGTTGTGAAGCGTTCACATTGCCTATCTTCAGAGCAGTGGTTTTCAAGTCATTGCCTACCGTAATTTCAGTGGTTAAGGCTATAGAAGTGTCTTTTATTTTAAACGATACGGCTGTAGTGCCGGCAGCTTTAGTCTTCATCGATAATTGCCAGCCGTAGTCAAATAGCCCTACAAGCGAGATTTCAAGCACATCGGGATTGGCGACGGAGTATTCAAGGTCGTGATTCTTGCTGTATTCATAAGCGCCGAGCGACAAGCCGTCGGCAGTCACAGGCATGACTCCGAACGTAGATTGGTAGTTCTCCGGCAACATTACGGGCTGCTGTGCCATCAGGTCGTTAAACCCTATGTTAAGTCCTGCTATTTCATCGGTAGTCAGTGCGGCAGCTGATTGTGCTCCGGTAAGAATTAACAGGAGCAAAAGCTTGATCCAAAGGTTTTTAAGGCTATGTAACTTCATGTTTGTGAAAGTTGTTTTATGGTATCTATATTTGTAAATCAGTTAATTACGGTGACGGAGATAGGCGAGGGCGTCGCGCTGGATACGGGAGCCGGTGAGGGCGCAGATGCCGGTGTAGAGGGCGAGGGCAATTGTGCCCTGAAGGATGAGGGTGGTGAGAGGGGATAGCGGCATGGTGCCCAACCACCATGCCGGGGCGATGGCGATGGCCGAGAGGGCGATGTAGGGGAGCAGGTCAGCGAGATATGCGCTGACGCTGCGAGGGGTGACGCGGGCAGTGAGGTAAAGGGTGGCGCCCCATGTAATGACCGAGGCGGCGAGCTGTCCCCACAGGAAGATGGCGATGCCGAGGGTGACATCGGCGGGGGTAGTCAGGCCTATATAGGGGAGGGTGAGGATGATTGCTGCAATGGCGGCTGTGTCGCGCATTATTTCGGTGATAACCAATAGCCGGGCTTCGCCTACGGAGAGTATGAAATTATTGTAGAGCGACTGTAGCACGGTGAAGATGCCGCGCAGGCAGAGTATCTGAAACAGCACTATGGCACCGTCCCATTTCGTGCCGAAAAGTAGGTGGAATATTGGCTCGGCCATGACGATGAGGAGTGTCATGGCGGGGAAGAGGAGGTAGGCCGTGCAGCGCGACATCTTGGCCAGAGCTGCCTTGAAACGCTCGGGCTCGGGGCGCACGCGGCTGAGGGCGGGGAGAAACGATGCGGTGAGCACCTGCGAGAGCGAGGCCGTGGGCATCTTGCTCCATTTGTCGGCCTGAGTGTAGTAGCCTAATGCGGTCATACCCACTTGATTACCGATGAAGAAGGAGTAGATGTTTTGAAATACCGTGTTGAGAAACGAGCTTATCATCACTCCCGAGCCCACCTTGAAAAACTTCCCCAGCGACTGCCGCGAGAGCACCAAAAGCGGTTGCCAATGGCCTGTAAGCCAGAGTATAGCAGTCTTGACCACGGCAAGAGTGATCGTCTGCCACACGATAGCCCATGCTCCGAATCCCATCACCGCCATTCCTATTCCCACGCCGGCACTCACGATGAGGCCTATGCTGTTGCTGACGGCGATCATGCGCACGTCCATGCGCTTCATGAGCCTGTTGGCCTGCACGATAGCGGCGGCGTTGATGATAAATGAGAGGAACATCACCCGCGCGAGCGGAATGATTTCGGCGGGTGCTTTGAAAAGAGCCGGGAGAAACGGCGCGGTGAAAAACAGTATTACGTATAACCCTCCGGCCATGAGGAGGTTAAACCAGAATACGGTGGAATAGTCGCGCTCGTCGGGGTCAGAAGCCTGAATGAGAGCCGACGAAAAACCGCTGTCGACAAACAGTGACGCAAACGCTTGAAACACAAGTATAGCGCCCACAAGGCCGAAGTCCTCGCGCGGTAGCACATTGGCCAGCACTATGCCCGTGACGGCATAGAGCACCTGCGAGGCCACGCGGTCGATGACGTTCCACTTGAGCGTGCGCGCCACGCCCGTCTTCAGACTCTCGTCGGCGGGCATTACTCGTCGATTTTCCTCAGTTTGATACCCACGCCGCGGTCCACGATCTCAGCGGGTGAGCCTTTATAATATATTGTGGTGGAGCCGCCGCCGTAGATCTTGAGCGACTCAGTTACCCAGCATCCCACCTGACCGGTGCCGAAAGCCTTGACGGTGACAGAGCGGGCTTCGAGCTCGTCGCACTGAAGCAGGCCTGTGCCCACGAAGTTATACACCGCCTCGTCACACTTGCCGAAGAGCACCACCTCGCCGTGACCTGTAGAAAGCCCCGCCTCGACGCGATATGACCGCAGGTCGCGGCACACGATGCGGCCATTGTTGACCACATTGAGATTAATCTTGGGCACGGGCTGCACCTTGACAAGCCGCAGCGTGGAGTCGCCGGAGTTCTCGGCTTTTACGAGAAAAGCTGAGTAGACGTTGACCGTGGGAAGATCAGTCACGCCCTTGAGTTCGTCGGAAAGCTTGATGGTGAGTTTGCCCCCTTTGTTCTGAAACGTAATGCCCGAGACTATCGACTCGGGAGCGTCGAAGATGGCCACGCCGGTGGTGTCGGCGCTGGAGATATAGTTGACGTTGATGTGGCCCTTCACGTATAGTTTGTCAAAGTCGCCCACCTTCACGTTGTAGGTCGAAGGAGCCTGGGCGCTTGCTGAAAATATGGCGGCAATGGTGGCGGCGAAAAGTGTGATGAATCTTAGCATGGCGGTAAAGTGGTTAAAAATAGGAGAGGGTTAATTCCCAGAAGATGAGATGAGCTCTTCCACCCGGTCGAGCACTTGCGAAAGATGGAGGGCAGTCTCGGCGCGGAGCATTTCTATGCGGGTGTCGCGGAAGTGGGGTATGCCCTTGAAGAGTGGCGACGCGGCGAGGTGGCGGCGGATGTGGAGTATGCCGCGATATTCGTCGATACGGTCAATGCTCTCGGCAATCTGGCGGCGCAGGAGGGCAAACTTCTCGGCTACGGATAGCGGCTCCACCGTCTTGCCGTCGAGCGCCCGGCGTATCTCGCGGAATATCCACGGCGCGCCTATCGAAGCGCGGCCCACCATCACGCCGTCGACTCCGTAGCGGTCAAAAGCCTCGCGGGCGAGCTCGGGCGAGGTGATGTCGCCGTTGCCTATCACCGGAATCGTCAGACGCGGATTTTCCTTGACGCGGGCTATCATTTCCCAGTCGGCGCTTCCGGTATACATCTGCGAGCGGGTGCGCCCGTGGACAGTAAGGGCGGCGATACCGCAATCCTGAAGCATCTCGGCGAGTTCGACTATGATTTTCGACTCGTGATCCCAGCCCAGGCGGGTCTTGACGGTGACGGGAATCTTCACGGCATCGACCACGGCGCGGGTGATCTCAAGCATCCGTGGCACGTCGCGCAGCATACCGGCGCCGGCACCTTTCCCGGCTACCTTCTTGACCGGACAGCCGAAATTGATGTCGAGAATGTCAGGCCGGGCCTGCTCCACTATCTTGGCCGCCTCGACCATGGGCCCCACCTCGCGGCCATAAATCTGAATGGCTGTGGGGCGCTCGCGCGGGTCGATGTGGAGCTTGCGGGTGGTGGCGGGGATGTCGCGGATGAGCGCGTCGGCACTCACAAATTCGGTATATACCATGTCAGCCCCCTGCTCCTTGCAGAGCAGACGGAACGAAGGATCGGTCACATCCTCCATCGGCGCGAGCATCACGGGGCGCTCGCCAAGGTCGATATGGGCTATTTTCATTGTTTTCGGGTCAATAGTGAGCGCAAATTTACTAATTATATTTGTTATAATCGAGCCTATTATTTAATTTTGCACTTATTAAACATTCTTACGCGTATGAAAAATCTTGTGCTCCGCAGCCTCTCGGGCATCGTGTATGTGGCCGTGATAGTGGGCGCCATCCTCGCCGGCGGCTGGTGGTTCATGGCTTTTGTGGCTCTCTTTACCATCCTGGCCATGGTGGAATTTTACAACCTTGCCAATGCGGGCAACCGCGGCGACAATCCCTCGGCCGTGGTGGTGGATGTGGCCGGCGGCCTGGTGCTGTCAGTGGGACTGACGGCTATGGCGCTGACGGGCGACGCGCCGTGGATCACTGATTTTTCGGTATCGGTGCTTCAGGGCACGCTGCTTATTATGTATCTGCTCTACCTGCTCGTGCGCCCCATCATCCAGCTCTACAGCCGCGAGCCCCAGCCGCTCAACAATATCGCCTATTCCTATATGGCTCAGATGTATATAGCCCTTCCGCTCGGCTTGCTGGCGTTTATCACCACGGTGCCCGACGGATGGTCGCTGCTCCTCGTAATGTTTATCATGATATGGCTCAATGACACGGGCGCCTTTATCGTTGGCTCGCTCATAGGCCACCACCCGATGTTTCCCCGCATCTCGCCCAAGAAGTCGATGGAGGGTCTCGTGGGCGGATTCATCTTCACGATAGGCTCGGCATTTCTCTTCAAGTATTGCTTCCCGCAGTATTTCGAGGCCACGTCGATAGCCGCGTTGGCGGCTATGGGTGCGGTGGTATCGGCCTTCGCTACGTGGGGCGACCTTGTGGAATCGCTCATCAAGCGCACACTCGGCGTCAAGGACTCGGGCAAACTCATCCCCGGCCACGGCGGCATACTCGACCGTATCGACTCGCTCCTGCTCGTGGCTCCGGCTACGCTGCTCTACCTCGTGGCTATCAATCTTTTCTGATATAAAATTATCATCATTCATACTTACCTACCCAAATTATCATGAATAAAAATCTCTTCCCGCTGCTGGCTCTCGCAGCCGCAGCCGCCGTCGGTTGCACGCCGACTAAAGATAAAAATCCCGGTGCGGAGACGCAGGACGACGTGATTCTCCACGCCTGGTCATGGTCATTCGACACCATTGCCGCTAACATGAAAGATATTGCCGAAGCCGGTTACGCTTACGTGCAGACTTCGCCCGCCAACACCTGCTTCGTGGGTGAAAACGGCGGCATGGCGCTTTTCTCCCAGCCGGGCGACTCGGTGGAGGGAAAGTGGTATTACTACTATCAGCCTATCGACTGGAAGGTGGGCAATTACATGCTGGGCGACCGCGATCAGTTTAAGGCAATGGCTGACTCGGCTGCTAAATATGGCGTGAAGATTATCGTGGACGTGCTCCCCAATCACACTGCCGTGGATCACACCGCCGTGCTGCCCGACCTCGACGCTGCCGTGGGCGGCCACGACAAACTGTTCCATGCCAACGGTTTCCATCCCATCACTCAGTGGAACGACCGCTACGAGTGTACCACCGGCATGATGGGCGGTCTCCCCGACGTGAATACCGAAAATCCTGATTTCCAGCACTATTATCTGACCTACGTCAATGACCTTATCTCGCTGGGCGCCCGCGGTTTCCGCTACGATACCGCCAAGCACATCGGATTGCCCTCCGATCCCCTCGACTCGCTCGCAGAGCGCAATAATTTCTGGGATGTGGTGACCGGTCGCGAGGCCGTGAAGGGTCTTCAGCTCGCCATGCCTGCCGACAGTCTCTTTATCTACGGCGAAGTGCTTCAGGATCTTAACGTGAAGGAGGATGAGTATGCCGAGTATATGGGCACCACCGCCAGCAACTACGGTCACGCGCTGCGCACTGCTCTTGAGCAGGGATCTTACAATGCCGCTGACCTTGCCGACTGGAATTCCAAAGCTCCCGCCGGCTCGCTCATCACCTGGGTGGAGAGCCACGATACTTACGCCAACGCCCACGAATCGGCCGCTATCCCCGACGAGTCCATACGCATGGGTTGGGTATTTCTCGCTGCCCGTCAGAACGGTACTCCGCTCTTCTTCAGCCGTCCCGCCGGAAGCACCCGCACTAATTACTGGGGCAACAACCGCATAGGTGCCCGCGGTAACGATGAGTTTAAGCACCCCGAAGTGGTGGCCGCAAATAAATTCCGTCGCGCCATGCACGGCCAGCCCGAGAGCGTGGCCGCTACTACCGACGGTGCTGTAGCCGTGGTGAGCCGCGGTGAGGCCGGAGCCGCCGTAGTCAATTTCTCCGACGCTCCCGTAGAGGTATCAGCCGCTACCACACTCCCTGCCGGAACGTATACCGACGCTCTTACAGGAGCACAGTTTACCGTGGCTCAGGGCACTCTCACGGGCACTGTACAGCCCCTGACGTCATATATTCTATATGCCGAATGATTTATTTAACGCAATTTAACTAATTTGGTCGATTATAGAAATTTTTCCGAAATCGGTAGTAAAATGTAGGAAAAATTAATTTAACACTTTCAAATATTAAATAAAATTAAGGGCGACTGCATGCGGTTGCCCTTAATTTTAGCCCTTTGGATGAGCTAACTGCGTAAAAATCTTAATAAATGCTTGCATAGTTTAACTAATTGCTTTAACTTTGTAAAACCAAAAGAAAGCATAAAACGAAAATCCACTGACGTTAAGTACTATGTGTAAGCAGTAAAGGGTGACCGTGAGGCTACCCTTTGCTTTTTTTAGGTCATAAGTCAAAGTGATAAGTGATAAGGTGGGGGGGAGGTCAAAGTTATAAGTTATGAAGTATGGAGCGGGGAGGAAAGAATTTAGAATGAAGAATTTAAAATTTAGAATAGGAAAGATAATTTTCCATTTTAAATATTCAATTTTCAATTCATCCCCCGCCGCCGCGACCACGGCGATAGATGGTGCGATGGAAGTAGGGACGTCGCAGTGCGACGTTTCCGGGAAGCGCAACAAGGTATTATTCTGTTAAGCAATAAGTTACCATCGGCTCAGCAAGGAAACGTCGCACAGCGACGTCCCTACAAGTCTTTGCGGTGCGAAGCGGGGTTGCTGATTACGGTGCAGTAATGAATTTTTCATGCACCCCGGAGGGGTCGAAATCTTCTCAACCGCGGGTGCTTGCCACCCGTGGAAAATGCAATCTACAACTACTCAACCCTGGAAGGGGTTGTATCGGGGCGCCAAGGTTGCGCCACCTCCGGGGCGCGTTAGTTTTTCTACCTTGTCCCCGGGTGTCAAGCACCCGGGGTTGTGAAGGTTTTGCCCCGCCGGGGCAAGTATCCATCGCCGAAAGTCATCGCCGTAGCCTCTGCGGCGGGGGGGGTGGATGAATTGAAAATAGAATATTTAAAATGGAAAATTATCTTTCCTATTCTAAATTTTAAATTTTTCATTCTAAATTCTTTCCGCCCCCGCTCCATATCCTCATCCCACTTTATAACTTATAACTCTGACCTATGACCTAACTTATAACTCTGACCTATGACCTAACTCATAACTCTGACCTATGACTTACCTTGACGGCGCCGTAGCGGGTGAGTTCGGCGAGGTCGTCGTCGAGGGGGAAGAGGATGCTGAAATTGTTGAAGCAGAGAATGCCGCCGGGATGGCGGCGGGTGTGGTAGATGGTGACCTGACTGTCCATGGTGGTGTTGCGGCACGCCTCGATGAAGCGGCGGTGACGCTCTGAGGTGGGCTTGTCACACCGTCGCGGCAGGATGTAGAGCGGATGCTCGGGCGAGATCTCCACCTCGCGCAGGTTCATGGCCGGCCGGCGGTGGTAGACCGGCTCGTAGCGGTAATACTCGCCCTCGGGGTCAAGCGAGAGGGTGAAGCGGGAGGGCGCGGGGAGGTCGGAGAGGTAGATGTAGTCATTGTCGATGGCAATGAGCGAGTCGAGCGAATCGGTGAGAAACGGCGCGGAGTTGCGGTAGAGGCGCGACAGCGGTGAGGCGGGATTGTAGATGTCGGCCACTACGCGGCTGTAGCGGGTGTGGAGAGGGTCGCCGGCAGGGAGGCGGCGGAAGGAGCGCCAGTCCATCCATGCCGGTATTTCGGAACGCTCGGGGGAGAATGATATTTCGTCAAACGGCAAGTCGTCGCCGCAGTCGTAGGAGCACGATACGGCCTCTGACGGCTGCATCACTCCGTCGCAATCTATAGCCTGCTCGTTGCCGCGCGCGGTGACGAAGAGGCAGAACTCGGCGAAGCCCTCCTCGCCGGCGTGGCTATAGAATACAAATTCGTAGAGCTTCATCACCCATTCGCAGCCCGATTGCTCGTAGCAGAAGGCCATGAGCTTGTTTTCAGGAAATATCCAGAACCGCGAGCGCCCTTCGTCGGCATCGTCCACCCATATCCCCGGCATGGAGTAGCCCGAGGGGGTGACGGAGGAGTCGGCCGTCATCTGGGGCGACGATACGGCAAGGCATGCTTGCTCGATGGCGTTGAGCGTAGCCCATAGCTGCGCGGGGGTGCAGTCGTCGGCCAGCTCGTCGACGGCTCGCGAGAGGATATTGAGCGTGACCTCAAATACCATAGGCTTAGGCAGCACGCCCATCTGCGGAGTATCGTCGCGCAGCAAGGTGACGAGTGAGGTCAGGGCGCTGACGGAGCGCTCCACGTCGGCCGCCGAGATGTCGCGGCTGCGCCCGGCCGAGATGTCGCAGGGGCGGATGACGCCGAAAGTGATGAGCATGACGAAGATGAGATCGTAGACGCGCCCGGCCTCGTAGCCCGAGGGGTAAAACTCGTCGTAGAGCCTGTGGTCACACTCGCGCGGACTGTAGCGCGACTCCTCGTCGACGCTCATCTTGCGCCCGGGGGCCGACGCGCGACGAAAGAGCCAGCGGCAAAACTTCTTGCGCGAGGCCAGCTGGCGGCGCTCGCCCCAGTCAAAGTCAGTGCCCGCGCAGATGGCCGAGGCCTCTACGTAGGCGGTCATCATCGAGCGCAGGTCGCGGTCACACCGGTCCAGACACTCGCGATTAAGTATATTATAATATGTGGCCACGGCGGCGCGGTCGTCGCGGCGGTCGCGGATGGTCTCAAACGATACGCCCAGGGCGGCGCGATACTCGGCCTCGGTGCGATACAGCAGGCGCGAGCGGTAGGCCAGGCGCAGGGCATCGTATTTGCTCAGTTGCATAAGAAAGTGGCGGCTTGTGGCGGAAAATTCCGCGTTAAGGTAAAGTTTCGGAAAAAAGCCCCGGCTGCGGGTCATAATCCACTTGACCCGGCGCGCGGTAAGGCCTAAATTCGCACCACAAAGATACTAAATTATTCACGATTATGATAACTAACCGTATCCCCCGGAGCCTGATTAAATTTTTAATCGACATAGCATTGGTCAAGTAAAAAAACAATGCCGAGCGAGAAGAAAAGTTACCGGCGATGGTGCATACTTCAAGAAAAATTGTTATATTTGCCGATAGGTAGCGCGCCCGCGTGGCCTCAGAGCGAGGCCGGCGGCGGATGACAGCGGTCACCGCGCGGCGACGCCACCACGCCAAAGGCAATTTGCCCGAAGTTCGGTATATCAAAATCGCCAAAATTTAGATATTTCCGCTGGACTCTACGGCGAAGGATGCCCCATCTCCGGTAGCGATTCTTATCGGTGACGCACCAGCTGCGTCACACCTATATCCGCACCGGACGTGAGGTGACACATTCTTCACTTTCAAGCGGAAAAGGTGTTTGGCGATACCTGATATACGAGGACGTGGAGCAAAGAAGCCTCACGTCTTTGGCGTATCTAATCCCCACCCCCTGCCCCGTGAGGCTTGCAGGAACATATAAGTAAATATCACTAGTGTCCACTAAAAATTTTGGAGGGCACTATTGGGATAAATAATTAAA
>CAYZFG010000010.1:0-44703 GCA_964477665.1 uncultured Staphylococcus sp. | reverse complement strand
ATTCTGTTACGCAGCAAGTTACCATCGGCTCATCTCGTAAACGTCGCCCAGCGACTATCCTTTACCCACAAATAGAAAGCTCTCGCGTCATAAAGCCAAGGCGTGCCGGAGGCACGTAATTGTCAGAAACCCCGTACTTTAGTGCGGGGAAAGCGTATGAACTATGACCTGCGTCCCGGTGGGACGCTTTGTGTGAGTTAGCAAATGCACCCGTAGCAATCCACTTCACACGATGCGTCCTTCCCGGACGCAACTATCCCTTTCCCGCCTTCCCCGCACTAAAGTACGGGGTTTCTGATAATTAGGTGTCTCCGACACCGATTCAGATCATGGAATTAAAGATTTCTGATGACATTTTAACTACTATTTGTGGGTAAAGGATAGTCGCCCAGCGACGTCCCTACACCCGACGCACCATCTATCGCCGTAGTCTCTGCGTCGGGGGTCAGCGACCCCCGCGCCATAGCGGCTCAACGACCATTCTCCGCCATTCACTTTATCATTAGTAACTCTGATCTATGACCTAAACTGCTGATCAACAATGATGTATGGACGTCGCTGTGCGACGTTTCCTGGCAGAGCAATAAACTATTATTCTGTTACGCAGCAAGTTACCATCAGCTCATCTCGGAAACGTCGCGCAGCGACGTCCCTACTATGAAACTAAACGCCTTGTAAATCAGTGATTTACAAGGCGTAGTGCGTACCCCCGAAGGGAATCGAACCCTTATCAAAGGAACCGGAATCCTCCATTTTATCCATTAAACTACAGGGGCATGGCGTAAAAGGGTAGTGCAAAGGTAGTGTTTTTCACCGAAAACGCCAAAATAAATTCTTCGTCGGTTTACACCTTAGTCAGTTCGCCCGTGGTGGAGTCCATAATGTAGCCGGCTACGCGCACATCCTTAGCCATGAGCGGATGGTTGCGGATGAGGTCGACCGTCTCCTCGATGGCGGCGTGGGAATCTTCAAATCCATGGAGCCAACTGTCGAGGTCAATACCACAGTGGCGCATCAGTGAGATGTGTTCGTCGCTCACACCGCGCTCTTTCATAAGATGAAGCATCTCGGCAGCGTTCATTCCCTGCACGCCGCAACCGGTGTGGCCTATCACCATTATCTCGTTGACTCCCAATTCATACACCGCCACGAGGAGCGAGCGCATAGTGGAGTCGAACGGATTAGTTATCGTAGCGCCGGCATTTTTGATAATCTTCACGTCGCCGTTTTTCAAGCCGAGGGCAGCGGGGAGGAGGGTGACGAGGCGCGTGTCCATGCAGGTCACGATCGCAATTTTCTTGTCGGGGTACTTGGAGGTTACGAAATGCTCGTAGGCATGGGAGTCGACAAACTGCCGGTTGTATTTCAGAATTTCGTCAATCATGATATGGTTATAATTTGAGGGTTAGTTGGATTACATCGGTAGTGGAAGGCGTAACGGCGAAGAGGCGAGAGGGCCTGAGACCCACGACCCAAAGGATTTCACCGTCACGGGTGAGGACACGTACTCGGCGCTTGGCGTTGCTGTCGAGCCTGTGAGTGACGAAAAGATCGCTGAGCTTCTTGCTCCCCTTCATTCCGAACGGCTTGAAGCGATCCCCCTCGCGCCACTGCCTCAGCTCAAAGCGGGGATTACCGTCAAGCACCGCAGCATCGAGCCATATAGTGTCAGAGGAACGGTGAGGAGAAAATTCTTCCTTCGAGAGATGCTTAATATTAAGAGGTGGCACGCCGGGAGTAAGTTCCACAGGCGTGAACGTCTCGGCGGCAACTATAGGTCGGAGCTTACCGCGGTCGAGAGTAAAGGAGTCGAAAGTCAGTCCGGCAGCCATGGGCTCAGAAACGATTGCCGCTATTTGCTGCCGCGTTATTTTGCTGTCACGCACCAGGCGGTATAACGCCTCCGACGGATGAGGGTGAGATGCTGTGAGCGCCGCCACATCAATAGCCCCCGATGCATCTACATACTTCTCGCGCAGAATACAGTCATAATCGGAAAGCAAAGTATCGTCATCGCGGAGATTAGCCATGGTAAGCGAAATGCGCTCGGCGGCGCCGGGGAAATTTTCTTCAAGTAGGGGGAGGATGATGTTGCGGAGGCGGTTGCGCCGAAACTCATTCTCGGCATTGGTGGAATCAGTGACATAATCTATATTTTCCCTACGCAGAAATTCCTCGATTTCAGTGCGGGTCACCTCAAGCATGGGGCGGATGATATTGCCGTTGCGCGGCAGCATGCCCCGCACACCCGCCACACCCGAGCCTCGCAAGGCATTGAGGAAAAATGTCTCCACATTATCATTAAGGTGGTGAGCCACGGCAAGACGAGCGCCGGGATCGGCGGCAAGCAGCTCGGCAAACCATTCGTAGCGCAACGAGCGGCATGCCATTTCGACCGACTCACCGGTGAGTTTCATGCGAGCTGACACATCGAAGTGACGTATTTCCAGAGGAATACCCATGCACTTGCACAGGTCGGTCACAAATGCCATATCGCGGTCGCTCTCATCGCCACGCAGATGAAAATTACAGTGAGCCGCGCGGCAACGGTAGCCCAGGAGACTCAGCATAGTAAGCAGTGCCACCGAGTCAGCTCCGCCGCTCAGCGCCACGATCACTTTAGCTCCGTCATCGAGCAGATTATGAGCCCTTATGAATGTTCTTACTTTTTCCACAGTCCAAAATTACGCAATTTATCAAATTATTTCGTTATCTTTGCGAGAAAAACTTACGGAATGAAACGATATTTGCTTTTCATCGCTGCGGTAGTGACCGCGATAATGACCCGCGCCGTGGCACCTGTCGACACCATATCGGTGGAAACCTCGCGCATAGTCTCGCCCGCGCGCTGCGTGGTTGCCGTGCCTGATTCGTATATGGAAGAGGGTGATACAGCGCATTATCCGGTGGTGTATCTACTCCACGGATTCGGCGACAATCATCGGTATTATGCCTCCAAGACACCGCTTGACGAGCTGGCTACGCAGTATGGCGTGATAATCGTGTGCCCCGACGGCCGTAACAGTTGGTACTGGGATTCACCCATCGACCCGCAGATGCAGATGGAAAGCTTCATTACCGAAGAGCTCGTGCCCGCCATCGACCTCAACTACCGCACCATAGCTTCGCCCGCCTCCCGCGCCATCAACGGCCTGAGCATGGGCGGCCACGGAGCACTGTGGCTTGCATTACGTCACCCCGACGTATGGGGCAATGCCGCCTCGATGAGCGGAGGAGTTGACATAACTCCCGAGCGGTTTCACAAGAAATGGACTATGGCAAAGCGCCTCGGCACCTACGAGAGCCATCCTCAGCGCTGGAAGCAGCACTCTGTGAGGTATCTGGCCGAGACTCTGCCCGTAGAGACACTCAGCCGCGTCAACATCATGGTGATGTGTGGCACGGAAGACTTCTTCTATACCGTCAACTGCGACCTTGACAGTGTATTTAACCGCCGCAAGGTGCCTCACACCTATATCACCGGCCCGGGCAACCACTCGTGGAACTACTGGAAAGACGCCCTCGTGACCATCATGGAATTTTTTGACCGTAATCTTCAAAGAAAATGAAAATCATCTCCCGTCTCCTGTCATGGATTTTCTCGCCGCTGTTCAGTCCTACCTATGCGGTGATAATCATATTTATCATTTCCCAGCTGGCCGTGCTGCCTATGAGTGTCAAGATCAGTTCGGTTGTGGCCACGTTCATCACCACCTGTGTGGTCCCTGCGGGCCTGATTATGGCCCTCTATCTCATGGGTTACGTGAGCGACCCCGGCCTCAACAAGCGCGACGAGCGCACGCTGCCTTACCTCATCTCAGTGCTCTGCTATATAGCGTGCATCATCTTTTTCTACCGGGCCAATGCTCCTGAGTGGATGTTGCTCTTTATGACGGGTGCCACAGTGGCCTGTATTATTAATATTGTGGTCAACCGCTGGTGGAAAATCTCGGCTCACGCAGCCGGTGTGGCAGGAATAGTGGCCCTGATAGTGCGCATTGCCGTAGATAATCTCGCAGTGGTCGATACATTCTGGTGGATGACCGGCTCGATACTCATCACCGGAGCCGTGATGACCGCCCGAGTCTACATGCAGCGCCATACACTGTGGCAGGTGGTGGCCGGCGCCTTCAACGGTTTTGTATGTGTATACATTGCAACAATGTTCTAAATCCTAAAATATGAATCCTGTAGTAAGTATCATAATGGGCAGCACGAGCGACCTGCCCATACTGAAAAAGACGGCTGACTTCCTTGAGAAAATGGAAGTGCCCTTTGAGATGAATGCCCTCTCGGCACACCGCACGCCCGCTGAAGTGGAGCAGTTTGCCCGCTCGGCACAGAGCCGCGGACTGAAAGTGATTATCGCCGCCGCCGGCATGGCAGCCGCCCTCCCCGGTGTAATTGCCGCCATGACCCCGCTCCCCGTGATAGGTATACCCATCAATTCCACCCTCGAAGGACGCGACGCACTGCTCTCTATCGTGCAGATGCCTCCGGGTATCTCCGTGGCTACCGTGGGTATCAATGCCGGCATGAACGCGGCCGTGCTTGCCGTGCAGATGCTTGCCCTCAGCGATCCCGAACTTGCAGCGAGATTTGACGTGTACCGCAAAGGCCTTGTGGATAAGATCGTTAAGGCCAATGAGGAACTTAAAGAAGTGAAGTATAAATTCAAGACCAACTGATGAGTGGCTACAGCTACAAGCGCCGCCGTGCCCGCGAGGTCAGTGTAGGCGGCGTGAAGATGGGGGGCGACAATCCCGTAAGGGTGCAGTCGATGACCTCCACGTCGACTATGGATACCGAGGCGAGCGTGGCCCAGATAAAGCGCATAGTCGATGCCGGCGGAGAGATAGTGCGCCTTACCGCTCAGGGTGTGCGCGAAGCAGGCAATCTTGCCGAGATTTCCTCCCGCCTCCGCAGCGAGGGGGTGAATGTGCCGCTGGTGGCTGACATTCATTTCAATCCCCGTGCCGCATTCGAGGCCGCCCTCCATGTGGAGAAGGTGAGAATCAATCCCGGCAACTTCGTGGATCCCGGTCGCACATTCGTGCAACTGGAGTTTACCGACGAGCAATATGCCCGCGAGGTGGCGAAAATAGCCGAGACCCTCGTGCCGTTTCTTAACCTCTGCCGCGAGAATAATACAGCCATACGACTCGGAGTAAACCACGGGTCACTCTCTGACCGCATCATGAGCCGCTACGGCGATACGCCCGACGGCATGGTGGAGAGCGTGATGGAATTTCTGCGCGTGTGCGTGGCCAATGATTTCTATGATGTGGTGATTTCCATCAAGGCTTCAAATGTCATAGTCATGGTAACTACCGTGATGAAACTCGTGGATGCACTTGAGCGTGAAGGCATGGATTTCCCGCTCCATTTAGGTGTCACCGAGGCTGGTGACGGTGAAGACGGACGAGTGAAATCGGCTGTAGGCATAGGTCGACTTTTGGCCGACGGAATAGGCGATACTATCCGTGTGTCGCTTGCCGAAGAGCCCGAGTGTGAGATTCCTGTGGCAAAGGCGTTGCTCCGCCATATCGACGAAATTGCCTCGGCTCCCGCTCTCGAAGGCGAAAGGGTGAGACGTTTCGGCGACGCGCCGCGGCAGAGTGTGGCTGCCGGGCATGTGCCTGTGGCCGGACTTGACGAGTTGGCTGACTTGTCTAAAGTAGAAGAAATAGATGCGGAAAATCTTCCCGAAACCGTAGCTGACGATGCGGTAATCGTGCTCTCTTCCGCTCATCCCAACTATATCGGCTCCATGCGCCGCGCGCTTGATGAGATAGAGCGCCGCGGATGGAAAAATATGGTGATACTTAAAGCTGATTATGGTGATGCTGCCGCTGAGGATGTGATGCTTAAAGCATCAGTTGACCTCGGAACACTGCTACTCGACGGGTATACTGACGGTATTCATATCGAAGCGGAATCACTTTCCCCGGAGCAAACCCGTAACCTCGCCTTGGGTATTCTTCAGGCGACCCGACTGCGCATGTCGAAGACCGAGTATATAGCGTGTCCCGGATGCGGCCGTACGCTCTATGACCTCCAGCAGACTCTTGCCAAGATTAAGCAAGCCACATCGCACCTTAAAGGATTGAAAATAGGCGTGATGGGCTGCATAGTCAACGGTCCCGGTGAGATGGCCGATGCCGACTACGGTTACGTGGGCAGCGGTGTGGGAAAGGTGAATCTTTATAAAGGTAAGGTGTGCATCGAGAAAAATATCCCCGCCGAGGAAGCTATACCCCGACTGATCCAACTGATAAAAGATAATGGCGACTGGAAAGATGCTGAGTGACGAGGCCTACATGAGCCGCGCGCTCCAACTGGCCCGCAACGGACTCATCGACGCCCATCCCAATCCTATGGTGGGAGCCGTGATAGTGGCTCCTGACGGCAGGATAATAGGGGAGGGGTGGCACCGCAAGTGCGGTCAAGGTCATGCCGAGGTCAACGCCGTGGCCATGGTGCGCGACGAAGCGGAGTTCCGCAACGCCACCATGTATGTCACGCTCGAACCGTGCTCCCATTACGGCCGCACGCCGCCGTGTGCCGAGCTCATTATCAGCAAGCGTATTCCGCGAGTGGTGGTAGGCTGCCTTGACCCCTTTGAGAAGGTATCAGGCCGCGGAGTAAAGATGCTGCGCGATGCCGGGGTAGAGGTGAAAGTGGGAGTGCTTGAGCAGGAATGTCGCGACCTCAACGTGCGCTTCATCACCGCCCATACCCGCCGCAGTCCTTACGTGATACTGAAGTGGGCCGAGGGTGCCGACGGGTATATCGACGGCAAGATTTCCACACCGCTCACTCAGGTAATGGTGCATAAACTGCGTGCTGAAGCCGATGCTATCCTTGTGGGTAGTGGCACGGCACTTACGGATAATCCCCGCCTGGATGTGCGACGCGTAGCGGGAAATGACCCCGTGAGAGTGGTGCTCGATCGCCGGGGAAGAGTGAGGGCTGATTCAGCTTTATTCCGTGATGAAAATGTGATACTCGTCACGGATAAGTTGCGTGATTTCCTCCCCGAAGCCCGGCAGATTATCGGTTGCAATAATCTCTCGGAAGTCCTCGCAGAGTTATACCGCCGCAACATCATTACCCTCCTCGTGGAAGGGGGGGCCGAGGTGCTTCAATCGTTTATCGACGAAGGCCTGTGGGATGAAATGCGCATCGAGCAAGGTCCGCTTCCCATAGGAGGAAATGTAAAAGCACCGGTGGTGAAACTGTGAAATAATAATTAAATTCATTAAAAAGACTTAAATTATTATCACCGTTATAATAATCTAAAATATCTATTAGGCCGTTAACTGAAAAATTACTATATTTGCAGTGAAAAGTCACGGAGGGGGCCTGGTGCTCCCTCCGAGTTTTATATATACACGAAATATTATGATAGACAAGCAGCAATTAGCGGCCGTGGTCGATGAGGCTATCAAGGGCACAGATGCCTTTGTGGTCGACATCACCGTGAGCCCGCAAAATGATATTGTGGTGGAACTCGACAGTTCTACCGGTGTTGACCTCGACTTCTGCACCGAGGTGTCAGATAAGATCAACGCAGCCTTTGACCGCGACAAGGAAGATTACAGCCTCGAAGTGGGAAGCTCGTCGCTCACCGCCCCATTCAAGGTTGCCGGTCAGTGGGAGAAGAATCTGGGTAATAAGATAGAGGTTTTCACTAAAGACGGCAAGAAGATCGTAGGCACCCTCACGGCATGGACTCCCGAGAAATTTGAGCTCGCTGTGACCCGCAAGGTCAAGGATCCTGAGAAAAAGCGCCCCGTTATGGCCGAGGTCATCGAGGAATTTACCCATGATCAGGTGCGCGAGGCCTGCTACCACATTGATTTTAAGTAAGAATAAATAATAACAATCTCACATACATTCAAGTAATCTGCAATATGGCAAAAAAAGAAGAAGCTCCCAATATGGTGGAGCGCTTTGCGGAATTTAAAGAACTGAAGAATATCGACAAAGCCACTATGGTAAGTGTGCTTGAGGAATCATTTCGCAGCGTGCTGACCAAGATTTTCGGTACTGACGAGAATCTCGACGTGATCATGAACCCTGATAAGGGCGACGTGCAGATCCTCCAGAACCTCGAAGTGGTACCCGACGGCGAAGTTAAGAATCCTAACCTTGAAATATCGCTTTCCGATGCCCGCGCCGACGAGGATCCCGACGTGGAGATAGGCGAGGAGCACACTAAGGAAATCTTCTTTGAAGACTTCGGTCGCCGTAACATCCTCACTCTCCGTCAGACCCTCCAGTCCAAGATTCTTGACCTCCAGAAAGAAGCTATCTACGCTAAATATAAAGAACTTGAAGGCAAGCTCGTGAGCGGCGAGGTATATCAGACATGGTCGCGCGAGACCCTGCTTCTCGACGATGACAAAAATGAGCTCCTCCTCCCCAAGAGCGAGGCTATTCCCGGCGACTTCTTCCGCAAGGGTGAGACTGTGCTTGCCGTGATTTCCAATGTTGACAATAAGAACAATAATCCCAAGATCACCGTTTCGCGCGTGAGCGACCTCTTCCTCCGCCGCCTTTTTGAGCGCGAGGTACCCGAAATTCACGATGGCCTCATCACCATCCGCGCCGTGGCCCGTATCCCCGGCGAGCGTGCCAAGATCGCAGTGGAGAGCTACGATGACCGTATCGACCCCGTAGGTGCATGCGTGGGTGTGAAGGGTTCGCGTATCCACGGTATCGTGCGTGAGCTTCGCAACGAGAATATCGACGTTATCAACTATACCTCCAATCCCTCACTCTTTATCCAGCGCGCCCTCAGCCCCGCCAAGGTGTCGAGCATCCATATCGACGAGGCCGAGAAGAAAGCTGAAGTGTTCCTGCACCCCGATGAGGTTTCGCTCGCTATCGGTAAGGGCGGTCTCAATATCAAGCTCGCTTCTATGCTCACCGGCTATGTAATCGACGTTTACCGCGAATCGGCCGAGACATTTGACGAAGACATCTACCTCGATGAGTTCAAGGATGAGATTGACGGCTGGGTAATCGACGCCCTCAAGGAGATAGGCTGCGTGACCGCCAAGAATGTACTCAACACTCCGCGTCAGGATCTTATCGACAAGGCTGACCTTGAGGAAGATACCGTCGACAACGTCATCAAGGTACTCAAAGCTGAATTTGAGGACGAGGATGACGAAAATGAAGTAGAAGAAGAAGGTTAAGCATCGGGAGTTCGAGCAACACCAAGCCCTCTACCACCGGCACAGGAGAGCGATGCTGCACAAGAACATCTTTAACACTGACAATCTTCAAGCCTCCGGTTACCCTGCTGTCGGGACGTAAGCCGATAGTTGAATCCCTCCCAAAGCTCCCAGGAGCTGTTAATCAAAATTCTTCGAAAATACTCTGAACTTTTACAATCATATATGGCGAGAATCAAAATAAGTCAAGCAGCTAAAGAATTTAATATTTCTATATCCACCGTCGTGGAGCAACTTGCCAAGAAAGGCGTGGTCATCGACGGTAACAATCCCAATACCCGCCTCGACGAGCATGCCTACGATATACTCGTAGAGCAGTTCCAGCCCGAGCGTGCACGTCAGCGTGCCGCCCAGCCTCAGGCAGCAGCTCCTGCACCTAAGGAGCCGGCTCCCGCCCGTCCTACGCTCGACCCCAAGCATCACACTACAGCTCAGATGCCCCGTGTGGTAGGCAAGATCGAGCTCGACAAGCATGGTGAACCCGTGCGCAAGCCCGCCCAGCCCGCGGAAGAGCCTGCCAAGGAGCCTGTAAAGGAGGCTCCCAAGCTTGCACCCGAGGTGAAGGCTCCCGAAGTTAAACCTGAACCCAAGAAGGAGCCCGAACCTGAGAAGAAGCCCGAGCCCGCTGCAAAGGCTCCCGAACCAGCTCCTGCAAAGCCCGCTGAGGAGCCTAAGAAAGCCGCATCGGCTCCTGCCCCCAAGAAGCCCGCTCCCGTAGACAAGCCCGCTCCCAAGGCCGAGGAGAAACCCGCAGCCAAGCCTGCCGAAAAGAAGCCCGAGCCCAAGGCTGAAGTAAAGCCTGAGGTTAAGCCCGAACCGGCACCCGCTCCTGCAGCTCCCGCAGAGCCTGAGGTGTTTACTCTCAATACTACCCCTACCGTGGTGGCTCCCAAAGTGGTGGGTCACATAGATCTCGCCGCTCTCAATCAGTCTACGCGTCCCAAGAAGAAATCCAAGGAAGAGCGTCGCAACGAGCGTGTGGCCAAGGATCGTCAGGCTCAGGGTGGCGCTGCCGCCGGTACCGGTGACAAGAAGAAGCGTCGCCGTATCTCGGGTAAAGAGAAAATAGACATCGAAAAGGCCGGTAACGACCGCAATAATACTTATTCCTCCGGTAATTCCGGCTCTAATGGTGGTGGCGGCAACCAGCGTCGCGGCGGTGAAGAGCGTCAGCGCGGCGGTAAGGATCGCGGCAAGCGTCAGCAGCCCGCTCATGTGGAAGTCAACGAGGTTGACGTACAGAAGCAGGTTCGCGAGACTCTCGCCCGCCTCACCCATAAGGACAAGGCTCAGAAGAAGGGCGCCAAGTGGCGTAAGGAGAAGCGTGAGGCTTTCGCATCACGTGCTACCGAAGCTGCCATGCAGGAAGCTGCCGAGAGCAAGACCCTGAAACTTACGGAATTTGTTACGGCCAACGACCTGGCTGTGATGATGGACGTGCCGGTCAACAATGTAATCGCTACCTGTATGAATCTCGGTGTGATGGTTTCGATCAACCAGCGCCTTGATGCCGAGACTATCAACATTGTGGCTGAAGAATTCGGTTTCACTACCGAATATGTTTCGGCTGAGGTTGTTGAGGCTATTCAGCAGGAGGAGGACACCGAAGATCAACTCATGGCTCGTCCGCCCATCGTTACGGTGATGGGTCACGTTGACCACGGTAAGACTTCGCTTCTCGACTATATCCGTAATGCCAATGTGATTGCCGGTGAGGCCGGCGGTATCACCCAGCACATCGGTGCTTACAACGTGAAGCTTCCCGATGGCCGTCGCATCACATTCCTCGATACTCCCGGTCACGAAGCGTTTACCGCCATGCGTGCCCGCGGTGCCAAGGTGACTGACCTCTGTATCATCATCGTGGCTGCTGACGACAACGTGATGCCCCAGACTATCGAGGCTATCAACCACGCTTCAGCTGCCGGTGTTCCTATCGTGTTCGCTATCAATAAGATTGATAAGCCTGCCGCTAACCCTGATAAGATTAAGGAGGAACTCGCCCAGATGAACTACCTCGTAGAGGAATGGGGCGGTAAATATCAGTCACAGGATATTTCGGCAAAGAAGGGTATAGGTGTTGAGGAACTTATGGAAAAAGTGCTCCTCGAAGCCGAACTCCTTGATCTCAAGGCCAACCCTGAGCGCAATGCTACTGGTTCGATCATCGAGTCGTCGCTCGACAAGGGACGAGGATATGTAGCTACCGTGCTTGTGCAGAACGGTACCCTCCGTCAGGGCGACATTATTCTTGCAGGTACTCACTACGGCAAGATAAAGGCTATGTTCAATGAGCGTAACCAGCGCATCACCGAGGCCGGCCCCGCAACCCCGGCGCTTATCCTCGGACTCAACGGCGCTCCTACGGCCGGTGATACATTCAACGTGATGGACACCGAGCAAGAAGCCCGCGAGATCGCCACCAAGCGCGAGCAGCTGCAGCGTGAGCTCGGTCTTCGCACCAACAAGCGTACCACTCTTGAAGAAATCGGTCGCCGTCGCGCTATCGGTAACTTCCACGAGCTCAACATCATAGTCAAGGGCGACGTGGACGGTTCGATCGAGGCTCTTTCCGACTCGCTTATCAAACTGTCGACTGAAGAAATCAAGATCAACGTACTCCACAAGGCCGTGGGTGAAATCTCCGAGAGCGATGTGACGCTTGCATCGGCATCTGACGCCATCATCATCGGCTTCCAGGTGCGTCCCTCTCAGGCTGCCCGTCGTGCCGCCGAGCACGAAGGCGTTGAAATACGTCTTTACTCGGTAATCTATCAGGCTATCGAGGAGGTAAAGGATGCTATGGAAGGTATGCTTGCTCCCGAAATCAAGGAGGAGGTCATCGGTTCTGCCGAAGTGCTCCAGACGTTCCACATTTCCAAGGTCGGCACCATTGCGGGTGCTATCGTGCGTGAGGGCCGTATCAAGCGCAGCTGCAAGGTGCGCCTGATTCGCGACGGTATCGTGCGCTATACCGGCGAACTCGGTTCGCTCAAGCGCATGAAGGACGACGTGAAGGAAGTGACTTCAGGTTACGATTGCGGTCTTAGCATCGCCGGATACAATGATATCCGCGAGCACGATATCGTGGAAGCCTTCGAGGAAGTCGAAGTTAAGAAATCGCTGTAATCCCGCTGCTAATGGCACTTGCCGTAGTGGGACTCGGTTCCAATAAAGGCCACCGCCGCTCGAATATCGAGAGGGCGGTGGCTCTTCTTTCGTCTATCCCCGGGATTAAGGATTTCCGCTGCTCGTCGCTGATTGAGACGGAGCCTTGGGGATTTAATTCCGACAACCGTTTCCTCAATGCTTGCGTTGCATTTGAGACCGATATTCCTCCCCGCTTACTATTCAGCCGTCTTCAAGAAATTGAAAAGCAGCTTTGTCCCGACTCTCACCGCGACGAGACGGGCGCCTACGTCGACCGAGAAATTGATATTGATTTCATAGCATGGGGCACCGAGCGCATCGCCGAGCATGACATTGTGCTTCCCCACCCGAGAGCGGCAGAAAGAGACTTCGTAATGATTCCGTTTTCAGAGATCGCTCCCGACCTGTGCGCGCAAATTAAAGAAATATTTACGGATAATTGCGGCTAACTGACACTTAACTGCTAAATTTCGACACATGAGGATAACAATAGGTAAATATGGAAATTAATGATTATCTTTGCGTTACAATAAAGTAATCATCCATTCTACCTTCTCTCTATGGGTATTGAAAATAAATCGCGCGTCGTAATTATCGACGATGATCCCCGCTCGGTAAGTCGGCTTACTGAAATGCTCCATGGCTATAACGATCTTGAAATCGTCGGCACTGCAGGTAATGCTGCTGACGGGCGACGCATTATCAGCGATCTTCAACCTTCACTCATCTTTATCGATATAGATTTGCCCGATGGCAACGGCTTGACTCTTTCCCGTGAAGTGGCCTCAGGCGATGATGCACCCTACGTGGTGATGTATACTGCTTATTATGAGAAGTTTGCCGCCGACGGAAGAGCTTTCCGCAGTGGCGAGAGTGATTATCTGCTCAAGCCGGTAGACCTCTGCGAACTTGATAAAACTATACAGCGCTACCGCTACAGCCGCAATCCCGAGCATCATGACCTGCAAGTGCGCCGCCTTCCTGCAACATCGTCAGATGCCTGTGACAGAATCATTGTTGCGATGACCAAAGTCACATCGGAAATACGCGTGCTTCACATCTCTGACATCGGCTATTTCTGCTACAACTCCCAGCGCAAGGTGTGGGAAGCCGTGACGCGCGACAATAGCGTGGTGTCGCTCCGCAAGACTACCTCAGCCAGCGATATTCTCAACTACTCATCGAGCCTTATTCAGACTCACCAGAGCTATATCGTCAATCTCGACTATGTGGTACTCATCGGCAAAAACCGTGTGAACCTTGCACCCCCATTCCACGAAGCCGAAGTGCTCGTGGGTCGCATCTACTTCAAGAACCTCCAGAGCCGTTTCACGTTCCTCTAACTATACCGAAATCTGAGATATTGACCTGTAGATGTTGCACCTTTCTTTTCGGGCTGCATTTGTAGGTGATGATAATTCTTTGTATATTTGTGAGATAGAAGTTGAATGAATTCCTATGAAGGTTGCCGCCGTAAAGAGTAGAATTGTGATAGCTGCAGTGGTGGCTGTGGTTCTCACTGTATGTGATTATTTACTCAATAATTGGCCCTTCCCATTGCTGGATGATGTAGATTCATTAGCCCTTAAAGAATATTTTCTCCATACCGTAGCCGATGAGGAAGATGATTCGGTGCTCTATCTAAATGTGGCTTACGATAAGGCGCTGGTTGATGTCACGGATGATTTCGGTGATACTATTGGAAAAACAGTTATTACTGACCGAGCAGTATTAACACGCTTGCTGAGTATCGCTAAGGATGCCGACTATAAATATTTGGTATTGGATGTGAGATTTGAGAAAGGGCATGAAACACCGTCAGACTCACTCCTGTGGAATGTATTGAGTCAGCTTCCGCGTTTTGCATTCAGCGCTCATCATGATCAGGAAAGCGGAGTACCTATGCAGCTTCTTGCAGCTTCGGGATTGGCAGATTATGGTGCCACACTCTCCACCGGGTTCACTCGCTGGCAGTATCTCCAACCCGAAGGAGTATCTTTACCTCTCAAAATCTACGCAAGCACTGATCAATCCACGATTAAGCGCCACGGGCTTTTCTATACCGATTCAGGCCGACTGTGTTACAACACTATTTTCCTTCCGCTTTCGATTGACGAACTGACACCGGAAAGGCAGGATGGAGAGGTGCGCTATCCGCTGGTGGGTGGAGATCTGTTCAGATTAAACAGCGATGAAGAAATCCGTGAAATGATGCGGGATAAAGTAGTGATTATAGGTGATTTTGAGAATGATGTGCACGATACCTATATAGGAGATGTGCCCGGACCGGCCCTGATATATCATGCCTATAAGCAACTTCATGAGGGAAGACATATAGTGAAATGGGGTTATATAATCTTCATGCTTTCACTTTTCTTCATAATTGCTTATTGTATCCTGTCTTCCGGCTCACTCTTTGACTCACTGCCTTACTTCAATCGCCACCCGTTGATGAAAACTTTGCTTTCATTTATCAGTTGGGAAATAATCCTTTCAGTGGTGCAGTTAGTGATGTATGTAACCATGTCATGGAATTTTAATACTTTCATCCCGGCCATTACCTTTGCGGCGATGGGGTGGATAAATACGTGTTCAGTATTTACATGGGTTGATAAGATCAGCGAGGAATTAAGAATTAAGAAACCACGCGATAATTAATTATAACAATATTATATGAAGCTAAGAACCTTAATTTTATTTGCGGTGTGTTTATCGGCGCTTTCTCTTTTTGCCGATAAGCTCACTATCACACGTATTACCGGTAATACGGTAAATATAGGTGGAAAGAATCTGAAGGTGGGAAGCACTTTTGAAGATTCTGAGCCGGTGGTGTGGTCTTCAGATAATCAGCGATTTGAGGCTAAAAATGTCAAAAATGGTGCTATCTATCGTTTTTCGGCCAAGCAATTTGCCTCCAAGAAAGGAGTATCGTCAGTTAAAGACTTCTTTATGAGAATCAACAAGGCGTCTACCCGTCATGCGGGTGCCGCTGATTTTAACTTTAGTCCGCATGTGACGGCGACAAAATATCCTGACAAGCGCATAGCACTCTTGATAGGCAATACTAATTATACCGAGATTTCTTCGCTAAGAAACCCTGTTTACGATGTCGAGACGATGTCTGACGCATTGCGCTCCTTGGGTTTTGACGTGATTGAAGCCTATGATTGCGATTATGCCGATATGACTTCAGCGTTAAACTCATTTGCATCAAAGGCTAAGGACTACGATGTGGCATTTTTCTATTACTCGGGTCACGGCCTGCAGGAGGGCGGGCATAATTATCTTATACCGGTTAATGCTAATCTTGAGTACAAGTCGGAACTCACTCGCTGTCTCGATGCCTACGACGTTATCGACCGTATGGAAAATTCCGGCGTCGATACGCGCATCATCTGCCTTGACGCATGCCGAGATGTAAAGACCTCGTGGACACGATCGAGTGCTCATGGCCTCACTACGATGGAGGGAAGTCCGGGCACCGCTATTATTTGCTCGACACGTAGCGGCCAGGTGGCCCTTGACGGCGATACTGACAATAGCCCCTTTGCAACCTCAATGATTAATGCCATGGCAGAATCGGGCAAAGGTTTTTCAGAGATGATGAGCGATGTGGTGAAGCTCACGTATGCATCAACAGATAAGCGCCAGTGTCCTATTGTGAACGGTACGCTTCTATCAGAATTTGTGTTTAATCCTAATGGTGCGCAAATCAACAAACTTATGGCATCGGCTTCAAAAAAACACGTAGCCGCTCCGTCAGAGCCTGCTGTATCATCCAAGCCGGCTTATACTGCGCCGTCGGCTGAGTGCAGTTATGATGGAGTAAGCGTCAGGATTCAGAGCCCTCGACGATCGGGTAATAAGTTGCTGGTGGATATTGTTATCACTAATAAGACATCACAAAGTATGAGCGGTGGTTTCTGTGGAAAGGAGCCGTGCTTCGGTTTTGATGATTACATGATTGCAGCATGGGATGACCAAGGTAATGAATATGCTTATGAAGGAAATCATAAAATCAAGTTATTCAAAGGCACGGACCGCATGTGGAATCTCGACATAAATTTGCCCCCTGAAGTACCGGTAAAATATACTCTGTGCATTGAGGATGTGCCATCCTCGGTAGTTTCCCTGCCGCTTCTGACCATCTCTTTCCGAGGTCTCGATCCTTACCAAAGTTATGGACAGACATTGGTAAAGGCCCGCAATCTGCCAATCCAGTAGTTATTAATTCAAGTGTACTGTCGTAGGGACGTCGCTTTGCAACTATCTTTTACCCGCAATAATGAGTTGCCTTGACATCCGAAATCCTAATATTACTGATCAATTTCGGTGTCGGAGACACCTAATTGTCAGAAACCCCGTACTTTAGTGCGGGGAAAGGCGTGTATGGATAGTTGCGTCTCGGCAGGACGCATCGTGTGGGGTGAATTGTAAGGGTTGCACTTTTTACTCACATAAAGCGTCCCACCGGGACGCGGGGCATAGATCATATCCCTTCCCCGCACTAAAGTACGGGGTTTCTGACAATTACGTGCCTCCGGCACATTATCGGGTTACGACGCGGGCACTTACTATTTATAGGTAAGAGATAGTTGCACAGCAACGCCTCACCATCCACTAAGCGCAGCGACGTTTCTACATGGCTGTGTGACAGGTGCTTATGAAAAATGAGGCTGCGGCGAAACATTAATTTCGTCACAGCCTAATAAATTTTTATGTCCCGGGCTTATCAGAAGGGCAGGTCGTCGTTGCTGCTGGGAGTGAGGTCGGGGGCAACGGCGGGAGGAGGAGGAACGGGTGCACCCTGAGCCTGGGGATAACCGCCGGGCATCTGGGGAGCTGGACCGGCTGCAGCGGGAGCGGCCATGCCTACCTTCTCAGCCTTCCAGGGACGAACTTCCACATACCAGCGGCCATTGTATTCGCGAGAGTCGAGGTCGAAGCTGAGGGTAATCTGGTCACCTACATTGAGGGGATACTGGTCAGCGCGATCGCCGAAGAAGCTGAAATATACTTTTTTGGGATATGTTTCCTGAGTTTCGAGTACGTATTCGCGTTTGCGCCAAGCGTTTCCGGCACGCGAGGTACCTGATACTTCGGGGAGAGCGATAATGATTTTACCGGTTACTTCCATGATGAGAGTTATATGAGATTAAATTATATTCATAAAAAAGGATTGACGGCGGCATATCCTCCTGTCAATCCGGAAGCGTGATTAGGGTGAATCGAGGGGGATTCGAACCCCCGACCGTCTGCTTAGAAGGCAGATGCTCTATCCAGCTGAGCTATCGATCCGGCTTGAGCTGATTTTTAGTGATGCAAAGTTAGTGAATTGCCCCGAAAAAATCAAGTCTTTTCAGGGTAAAAAATCTCTATAAAAGAAAAGAAGGCCGCGCTTCACAGCGCAACCTTCAGATTGGGGATTATAAATAAGGGAGTTGGAAATGCTTGATTACATATTCATGCCGCCGTCGACCTGAATCACCTGACCCGATACATAAGAAGAGAGGTCAGAAGCGAGGAATGTAGCGACATTGGCGATGTCTTCTACCTGACCGGCACGACGGAGAGGAATCTTGTTGGCCCACTCCTTGCGCACCTCTTCGGGGAGGGCGGCGGTCATAGCGGTTTCGATAAAGCCGGGGGCGATGGCGTTGGCACGTATGCCGCGCGAGCCCACTTCCTGAGCGATACTCTTGGCGAGAGCGATAAGGCCTGCCTTGGAGGCGGCGTAGTTGCTCTGACCGGCGTTGCCGTGTACACCCACTACTGAAGCCATGTTGATGATCGAGCCAGAGCGCTGACGCATCATGATGGGGAGCACGGCGTGGATGAAGTTGAATGCGCTCTTGAGGTTGACATTAATTACGGCATCCCACTGGGCTTCGCTCATGCGCATCATGAGGCCGTCCTTGGTAATACCGGCGTTGTTGACGAGCACGTCGATTGAGCCGAAGTCGTTCTTTACGTCGTTGACTACGGTTTCAGTCTGTGCAAAGTCAGCAGCATTAGAAGCGTAACCTTTGGCTTTTACACCCAGAGCTTCAAGCTCTTTTTCGGTTGCTTCCATATTTTCGTCACGATTGAGATCGGTGAATGCAATGTTGGCTCCTTCCGAAGCGAATTTCAAGGCGATAGCCTTGCCGATGCCGCGTGATGCTCCGGTGATGAGCGCGGTCTTTCCTTCGAGTAATTTCATTGTTTCTTTAGAAGTTGTAATGATGTATACTTTTTAAGAAACGTTGAAGTATTTTTAATATTGTATAAAGTAAGAAAAAATTACAAATATTTTTCTTCCACAACTTGAAGGCGGTCATCGAGGGTGAAAAGTCGGGGCTTGCCGGTGGGAATTTCCTCGTTCATAATCTGCTCGGGGGTGAGGTGAAGGAGCATCATCACCAGAGCGCGGAGCGAATTGCCGTGGGCAGCCACTATTACGGTATCGTAAAGACGGAGCGCCGGGGCGATTTTCTCTTCCCAGCAGGGATAGACGCGCTTTATGGCATCCTGAAGTGACTCGGTAAGCGGGAGCTCGTCGGGCGACAGAGTTGCATAACGGTCGTCATTTCCCGGGTAGCGGGGATCGTCGGCTGTGAGAGCCGGTGGCTCCACGTCATAGCTGCGACGCCACTGACGCACTTGCTCGTCGCCATATTGCTTGGCTGTCTCGGCCTTGTTAAGACCTTGCAGTGCGCCGTAGTGTCGCTCGTTGAGATGCCAGTCTTTTTCTACCGGAATCCACAGTCTGTCCATTTCATTCAGCGCGAGGTCGAGAGTGTTGATAGCTCGGCGAAGGTAAGAAGTGAAGGCATATTGCGGCTTAAATCCGGCAGCTTTTATGGTGCGACCGGCGGCACGGGCTTCCTCGCGGCCTTGGTCAGTGAGAGCTACGTCGGTCCATCCGGTAAACCGGTTTTCAAGATTCCATGCGCTCTGCCCGTGGCGGAGCAGTATAAGTTGTTTCATAATCGTACTTTTTTATAGAAGTAACGCCTCGCGCGCATGAATGGTTTACACGAAAAAAAGTTGCATATCCCGCCGGAGATATGCAACCTTTAAGCCTTTTAATATGTAAGATTCCGGGAGATTACTGTCCCAGATAAGTCTTGAGCAGGCGGCTCTTCTGACCCTTCAGGCGACGGATAGCTTTTTCTTTGATCTGACGCACGCGCTCGCGTGTAAGATCGAATTTTGCGCCTATTTCTTCGAGAGTCATTTCCTGGCAGCCAATGCCGAAGAACATTTTGAGGATGTCACGCTCGCGCTCGTGGAGCTGCTTGAGAGCTCGGTCGACTTCCTTGGCAAGCGATTCCTGAGTAAGGGTGGCATCGGCCATGGGGGAGTCATCATTAGTGAGCACGTCGAGGAGTGAATTTTCCTCACCTTCCACAAAAGGAGCGTCGACTGATACGTGGCGGCCTGAAACCTTGAGGGTATCAGCGATCTTGTCCACGGGCACTTCGAGACGTTCGGCAAGCTCTTCGGGCGACGGACGACGCTCGTTTTCCTGCTCAAACTTCGAGAGAGCCTTGCTGATCTTGTTGAGCGAACCTACCTGATTGAGGGGCAGTCGCACGATACGGCTCTGCTCGGCAAGTGCCTGAAGAATTGACTGGCGGATCCACCACACTGCGTAGGAGATGAACTTGAAGCCGCGTGTCTCGTCAAACTTCTGGGCGGCCTTGATAAGACCGAGGTTGCCCTCATTGATCAGGTCGGGGAGGCTCAGTCCCTGATTCTGATACTGCTTGGCTACTGACACCACGAAACGGAGGTTGGCCTTAACAAGCTTCTCAAGGGCTTTCTCATCACCCTGATGGATTCGCTGCGCGAGTTCTACTTCCTCTTCTACAGAGATAAGTTCCTCGCGGCCAATCTCTTGAAGAAATTTGTCAAGCGACGCGCTCTCGCGGTTGGTAATTGATTTTGTAATTTTTAATTGTCTCATTTGCTAAAAGGCGAAATTAAACGTGCAAATTTAATACTTTTTTGTGAATTATGCAAGTCTATGGCGAGGGATTAACAACTTTTAATCCACTGAGCAACCCCTATTGCATGACCCGTAATCCACTAACGACATTGCTGACGTTTTTATTTTTTTACGCTTGAATAAAATTGATTACTTTTGCGGAGATAAATCATTCTCCATAAAAGACCCATCTTTATCCTCACGATATATGCGACGATATTCAGTTAGTCTCATCACATTATTAATAACACTGCTGCTACCGATAAGTTCAGGCGCTCAGATCATCAAGCGCGCCGGCGAAGTGATACAATCGGCTATAGAAGATGCGCGTACCGATTCACTTTCAGCTTCAGGCGAACAGGTGGCTGACTCGGTGAGACTTCATGAGATGGAGCTCCAGCTTCACGAGCTGAAACTCAATGAGATAGTGCTCAGAGCTTCGCTTGCCGACGCCCTTAACCGCAATAGTATTGCCGACTCCATAAAGCAAGCCGAGCAGCGCCGCCGTATCGACTCTCTCCGCGCCGTGACACCGGGCGTGCCTGTGGTGGTGGAAGGCGACACTCTCTATACCATCTACGCGGCCCGTGGCGGTTACTCGGCTGTCGACCGCGCCCTTACTACCGTCTCCGCTCTGATGAAGGCGGGAAAGGATCGCCGTATACGCCGCGACTCGGTGTATATACTCGACAATGAAAATTATGTCGACATAATGTATGGCGACAAGGTCATAGCCACCTTTACGGATCAGGACGCGCTATGGGAAGGGGCTACGCAGCTTGAACTGGCGCAGGAGAATCTGCCTCTTATTGCTGCTAAAATCAGTCACTTGCAGGAGGAAAACAGTTTCTGGCAATACGTAAAGCGAGCCGGACTTTTCGTGCTCGTTCTCACGTTGCAGTGCCTTCTTTTCAAGCTGGTCAACTATCTCTTCCGCCGTCTGCGCCGCCGCATCATAAGCGTAGGCCGGAGCCGACTCAAGCCACTGGTGGTAAAGGATTATGAGTTGCTCAATACCCGACGGTTATGCCGTATACTCGGCTATGCTGCTAATTTCGTGAGAATCATAGTGCTGCTTACGCTGCTTATTTTCACCGTACCGATACTATTCGCCATCTTCCCTGCTACAGAGAATCTTGCCCTGAGGATATTCTCTTATATAGTAGACCCTATAGTGATGGTAATCAAGGCGATATTTGATTATATTCCTAATCTGTTTATAATCATCGTGATATGGACTTGCGTGAGGTATATAGTGAAAGGTCTCCGCTACATTGCCGGTGAGATACAGAGCGAAAAGCTCAAGATCTCGGGATTCTATCCTGACTGGGCCGAGCCTACGTTTAATATCATCCGCTTCCTGCTCTATGCATTCATGATAGCAATGATTTACCCATACCTGCCGGGTTCGGAGTCGGGTGTGTTTCAGGGTATTTCAGTGTTTGTGGGTCTTATCGTGTCGCTTGGATCGAGCACGGTTATTTCCAATTTTATCGCCGGTTTTGTGATAACTTACATGCGTCCGTTCAAGGTAGGGGACTTCATTAAGGTAAAGGATACTACCGGCAATGTGATTGAAAAAACGCCATTTGTGACCCGCCTCCGTACTATCAAGAATGAAATAATCACGATTCCCAACTCCTTTATCATGTCGGGAGACACGGTCAACTACAGCGCCTCGGCGCGCACCTACGGCCTAATAATCCATACGATGCTCACCATGGGCTATGAAACGCCCTGGCGCAAAGTTCACCGTCTGCTCATCGACTCGGCACTTGCCACGCCGGGCGTGATCAATAATCCGCAGCCGTTTGTGCTCGAAACGCAGCTCAACGACAATTATATGTGCTATCAGATCAACGCCTACATCACCGATGCCGATGCCATGCCGCAGATAACATCAGACCTCCTGCAAAACATTCAGGACCGTTTCCGCGACGCAGGTATCGAGCTCGTGGCTCCCCACTACTTCTCAACCCGCGACGGCAATTCCTCCAAAATCCCGCCCCTTTCTGAGAGGCGGGGAGAGTGAGATAATTCCGTTACTTCAGGATGGCTGAGGAAATGGAGCCGGAGCCTTGTTGCTCGCCTGAGGTAGAGACCTTCTTACCGTAGTTGAAGGTGTAGGTGAGGGTCACGACGAGGCGGCGTGAGAGGTCAGTGACACGGTCGCGTTCATACTCTGTGTAGAGTGGCGACGTGAAATGTGACTCGGCATAACCGTCGCGATTAAACCAGTTGCGGAAGGCAAGCGCAGCCTTAAGATTTCCTACAGCGTAGTTCAGACTCATTCCGTAAGTGCTCTTGTAACTTACGAGTGCGCCGTTGCTCCATGCGTTGAGCTGCTTCTGCGGTGACTGATAGTAGAGCATGGCTGACCAATTATTGCGCGTATACTGAAGTGACACACTTCCGGCAAGCTGGTTCATCGACTGCGCGTCGCATCCGGTGAGCACCACACGCTGTGCATGGCCGCTAAAGCGAAGGCTCAGCGCGTTATTGAAAAGTTTCAAGTTGGCAGAGAGCCAAGCCGAGTAAGAGTGAGCGTCGCCACTGTTGATTGACTGACGGATAAGCCCGTCATAGCCCGGCTGAGTGTAAAACCTGTAAGCCTGTTTGTGAGGATTTCCCTCGTATTCAAGCGAGGCCGTCAAGGCGAACCAATTAGCTGGAATGTAATTGTAGGAAGCCGAAGCCGAGGCAAACAGAGTATTGCGCAGATCAGGGTTGCCTTGCAGCCACAATAGTTCGGTCGACTGCACGAGGGCGTCGTTGGCCGTCGATGCCTGAGGATGTGAATTTCCCCACCATCCCTCGATGCTCGCCGAGTGGCGGTCGCTTATCGAGTATTCAAGTTGCAATCCCAGACGCGGATTCCACTCGCGCAGAGTGGTGTGGCCGTTGACTCGACCCACTACGTAAGATGAACCGATGCGGGAGTAGAGATCGAGTTTGTCCCAGCTCTGGGTGTAGACGAGAAAGAGCATGTTTTCCGACGATAGTAGCTTCTGTCGGCTGTTGTCAGAACCGAAATAGCGCGTATCATAAAGCGTATTGTAAGTCATAAGATCGAGGCGGAAGACGTTGTTGTGAGCTAACCGCTTGGCATACTCCATTGTGGCGGTGGGGGAGTAGATTTTTTCGCGGTTGTCGTTGACGATGGGAGAGAAATCGCCGAGCTGATACATAGCACCGCGCTTAGTGGCACCATAGGCAAAACTCCACGACACGGAGATCGTATTGTTGCGCGGAAGCGTAAAATAACAGTAGCCGCTCACGCCGGGTGAAAGCGACTGACTGTGGCTTTCGGAGAGAGCCTCGGTATTCTCCTCAATTCCCGCGGAGAAATCCACTATGGAGAGATTACGCTTCACGGGGTCGGCTGATCGCAAAAAGAATAATTTGTGCTGCACGTAAGCAAAGTCGTTGCGGAACGCAGCGAGAATCGAAGCGTATTGCTGATTGTTGCGCGACAGATAATCGATGCCGTCAGTGGCGCGGCGGGTAATCTCATCGTAATGATTTCCTTCCAGCTCCACGCCGCGATATGTAGAGATATTGGTAGCCGGGTTTCTTACGGCACGGGTGATTCCGGCCGAGCCGTAAGCATCCAATGTCCATTTCTTATATACGAAGCGAGAGAACACGTTGCCATTCAGGTTGTTAGTCTCCGGAATCTTACCTTCAACAGTGGGCTTGGTGTAACCGCCCCACTCGTAACGTTGCATTATGAAGTTGACCACATGCACGGCGTCGCGAAACCGCGGGTCATCAGGATAATTCAGCACCTCCACGCGCAATACATCCTCAGGTCTCAGTCCGGCAATATCTTCCTGAGAAGCAGGGATGTAGTCGATGAATATGCTCACGCCTTTTCCCGTGGCGGTAGTCACGCTCATCGTAGCCGGGTCGACGCTGAGTTGAGGTATCTGCATATTGAAAAGCAGGCTCGTGGCGTCGAGCGACGTGCGCTTTGTTTTCTTCGACGGAATGTACTCCACACCATGGCGGATGACCCGCTGCGAGCGAGCCTCCACCACAACCTCGTCGAGCAACTGTGACCCGATGGAATCAGTGTTGACAGCGGTTGAGTCAGAGGGAGCCTGTGCCGAAGCGATGAAGCAGCTGAACAGAACGGCGGTTGAAACGATATATCTGAGCATGACGTGATGATTCTTTACATTTTTGACACAAAGCTACGCATAAAGTTACATGCGAGCAAGAAAAAAGTCACGGGACCGCTTGCAATACCGTGACTTTTATTCGATTATGAAATTAATTACTTATAGTTGAACCAGCGGATTATTTCGCGTATAGTAGGCTTCTTACCATACATGAATATTCCCACACGGTAGATCTTGCCGGCTACCCACACCATTCCGATGAATGAAATCACGAGCAGACCGAGCGACAGCCACACTTCCCATCCCGGTATGCCGTAGGGCACGCGGGCCACCATAACCATTGGCGAAGTGAAGGGAATTATCGAGGTCCAGAAAGCAAGTCCCGAGTTGGGATCTCCGGCTGCCATCATGGCAAATATTATGGCGAAGATGATGGGGAATGTCACGATAGTAGTGAGCTGTCCGGCATCCTGCACATTATCGACAGTCGAACCGATAGCGGCGAAAATCGAGGCGTAGAAGAGGAAGCCGGCGATAAGGAATGCCGTCATCGTCACAATGAGTTTGATGATGAATCCTACATTAGAGAGCATCAGCACACCCTGGATAAGGTCAATAGTTTCCGGATCGCTCACCGCCGAGAGATTGCCTGACTGCACGGCATTGAGGTCGCTGATCGCATCAGCAGGGAGGACAGAGGGGAGCACGGCCGGCATAACGAAGCCCACGAGACCTATAATGAGAATGCCCCAGATAAGAATCTGCGTCAGTGCCACGAGGCTCACTCCCAATATCTTGCCCATCATGAGCTGGGCCGGCTTTACTGACGATACCACGAGCTCCAGCACACGGTTGTTTTTCTCCTCGATGATACTTGTCATTATCATCTGCCCGTAGATGAGGATAAACATGTAGAGGATAAACGACATCGCCACGCCCAGGCCATAGCTTATACCCGAGCCGAGATTTTCCTCGTCAGTCTTATCAGTGCGAATGGTAGTAAGCGGCAGGCTCACCTCCGCATCGGCCATGATCTTGTCGATATTCTCGATATTGTAAGAGCGCAGGCGCTTGTCCTTGACGATATTGTTGATCTGACCTGTAATAGCGGCCTCGCGCATCATCGACGAAGGACCGTTGGAATAAAGTTTGAGCTGAGCCTTGTCAGAAGTAAGCACATTGGCCGGAATCACGAGCACTGCGTCATAGTCAGGGCGCGTGAGTGCCGAGTCAAGCGATTCGGTGCAGGGGAAGAACTTCACGTCGTCAAAACCGTCAAGCTCCTGATAGATGCTTTCAGAATTGTCGATGACAAGAATCTTTGATTCGCTCGTTCCGCCACCCATTATCATGATAAGCGCGGGCAGAACCATGAGAAACACCATCAGCAGCGGCATGAGGATGGTGGTGAGTATGAAGCTTTTCTTGGATACGCGTTCGAGATACTCGCGGCGTATTATGAGGTCGATTTTCGATTTCATTGTTGCGGGTTATTGAGGTTGGACTTCTCGACTGCGCGGATGAAAATATCGTTCATCGAGGCTATGCTCTCCTTGAATCCGGCAATCTCTACGGTAGAATTGATGATGTCGACGGCTTGGCGCACTGAGGCGTCATCGTTGAGGCGGAACAGAAGCGAGGGGCGTCCCTGTCCGTCGCTCACTCCGGGCATGAAATCTGAAGCCACCGGGCCGAGGGCCTTGATGAGTTCGGGTGTTACGCCGGTGTAAATCACCTCGTAGCGGTTGCCGAAAAATTGGCGGCGTATCTCTTCTACGTTGCCGGTGAGGATATTGTGACTCTGGTTGATGAGCGTGATATGGTCGCATATCTCTTCTACCGAGGCCATATTGTGGGTGGAGAAGATGATTGTCGAGCCCTTGTCGCGCAGGTTAAGAATCTCGCTCTTAAGCAGATTGGCATTGATGGGGTCAAAACCCGAGAAGGGCTCGTCGAATATCAGCAGTTTGGGCTGGTGAAGCACGGTGACGATAAACTGCACCTTCTGAGCCATACCCTTGGAAAGCTCTTCCACCTTCTTGTCCCACCAGTCGAGTATATCAAATTTCTCAAACCATGAGCGCAGGCTGCGGGTAGCCTCCGAAGCAGAGAGACCTTTGAGACGGGCGAAAAATACCGCCTGGTCACCTACTTTCATTTTCTTATAGAGGCCGCGCTCCTCGGGGAGGTAGCCTATGTGGGCCACGTCGTCCTGCGTGAGAGGATGACCGTCGAAAGTCACCGTGCCCGAGTCAGGCGCGGTGATGTGATTGAGAATACGGATTAATGTGGTCTTACCGGCGCCGTTTGGCCCGAGCAGACCGTAGACAGAACCGCGCGGAATCTCCACTGTCACATCGTCGAGCGCCGTGTGATTGGCAAAGCGCTTGGTGACATTGCGCGCGCTTATGATATAGTCCATGTGATTTAAGTATTATTTGGTTTGGATATGATTGATTTTCAGTCGATATTTGCCAGCTCTTCCTTCATGAGGCGGATCTGGCGGGCGAGGCGTGCATTTTTTGCCAGACCTATCACGGCTCCTATCACTACACCTAATATGTAGCCGCCGAAGAGGTAGATGTCGTGCTGCTCGTAGAGCACCCACCCCAGATAAGTCATCACCGGCAGTCCCAGACACATACCGGTGGCGCGGAAGCGGCTGCGGAGTGTTTCGAGCTTTACGGTGCCTTCAAGAGCGCGGGCGGCTGTGGTGCGGGTGATGTCGATGCGGTCAGTTTTCAGGCCGAGGATGAGCTGGAGCACACCCATTATCACGAAAAATGCAGCCATGAGTATCACGAGCAGATGCGAGAATGTCCATAGGGGAATAAGCATCAGCGGCGCCACGGCGCATATCACGGCGAGGCGGTAAAACTGCGAGCTCAGCTTGTCGCGTGTAGAGGCCACGAGGTGTAGCGCCACTCGCTGTTCGATGCCCTCGGCCGAAGAGGCCGGCATTGTGGAACGGGCGTCGATATTGTTCCATGTTTGTTTCAGTTCGTCGATAGTCATAGTTCGGTTTGGTTGGCTTTATCGATGAGTTTAAGTTTAATGCGTCGGAGTCTGACAGCCACATTGTTGCGTGACAATCCGGTGATTTCCGCAATTTCGTCGTAGGAATATTCGTCGAGCCAAAGAAGTATTATTGCCTTGTCGAGTTTTCCCAGACTGTAGATGAGCTTATACATCTTGCGCAGGTCGCCCGTCTTCGTAGAATCTTCGGCGCCGAATTCCGGCACATCCTCGATAGGAGAGAAGAGCGACGAGTGGCGGTCATATCGGCGGAAATATGACACGCACGTATTGATGGCGATGCGGTAGATCCACGACGACATTTTAGCCGTACCACCATAGGAATCAATGCCTTGCCACAGGTTGGCGAGCACTTCTTGGTAGAGGTCTTTGAGATGATTGTCATCATTGGCATACATATAGCACACCTTCAGCACCATGGGGCGATGCTGCTTCACGAGGTCGAGAAAATACTTCTCTTTTTCTATGTCGCGTCGTGTATCCACGTTAAATAAGACGCAGGAAAGCCGAAATAATTACACCCGCCATGCAAATTTTTTTCATTAACATTATCGTGGTGATTATTTTTGTAGTAAATTTGCCGTATGAAACGTCTTCTAATACATCTATGTGCGATGGCCGCGGCAGTGTTGCTCGTGGGCTGGCTATGCATGTTGTGGCTCGGCAGCTGGACTCACCACGGTGAAGTGACGGTGGTCCCCGAGGTGAAAGCGCTCAACTTCGATGAGGCGGCGCGCCGCCTGGCCGGAGCCGACCTTCACGCACATCTTCTCGACTCGGTATATGATTCCAAGCTCCCCGCCGGAGCCGTCATAAATCAGAATCCCCGCCCGGGAGCCAAGGTGAAACCGGGTCGCACCGTCTATGTAACCATCAATGCCTTCACTCCCCGCATGGTCACCATACCCTCGCTCGCTGATAATTCCGCCCGTCAGGCTCGTACCACACTGAGCGGTCTCGGTATCACACGCATCACAGAGCGCCGCGTGCCCAGCGACTATCACGATCTGGTATTAGGTGTGATATACAAGGGCAAGCGTCTTTCGCCCGGTGCCCGTGTGCCGGTGGACGCGACCATAGAACTGGAGATAGGGCAGGGGGCTGCCGAGACTCCCGACTCGGGCGACGAAACTCCTGCCGAAGGTGAGGAACTGGATCTGCTGTAATTTTCATTGAAGATGACTGAGACAGTGATTTTACCTGAAGAACCTGCCGACGACGATGCGCAGGAACTGTATGAGCACTTCCGCTTCGTAGCCGACAAGGGTCAGCAACTTCTGCGCGTAGACAAGTTTCTCGTGGCGCGCCTCGAAGGTAGCTCGCGCAACCGTGTGCAGCAGGCGGCCGACGCCGGATGTATCCTCGTAAACGGAAAGCCCGTAAAAAGCAATTATCGCGTAAAGCCGCTCGATGTGGTGAGCGTGGTGATGGATCGCCCCCGATATGAAAACGAAATAATCCCCGAGGATATACCTCTTGAGATAGTGTATGAGGATGACCACGTGCTCGTGGTCAACAAGCCCGCCGGACTCGTGGTGCATCCCGGTCACGGTAACTATACCGGCACACTTGTCAATGCCCTTGCGTGGCATTTCCGCGACAACCCCGAGTATGATGTCAACGACCCGCGCATGGGACTCGTACACCGTATCGACAAGGATACTTCAGGCCTTCTCGTTGTGGCCAAGACCCCCGATGCCAAGACTCACCTCGGTAAGCAATTCTTCAACAAGACCACTAAGCGCGAGTATGTGGCCGTGGTGTGGGGTATTCCTTCTCCGGAAAAAGGTACGGTGGTGGGTAACATCGGCCGAAATCCCAAGGACAGATTGCAGATGACCGTGCTCCCCGACGATGACCCTACCGGAAAACATGCCGTGACGCACTACGAGGTTGTGGAGCCGCTCGCCCACGTGGCTGTGGTGAAATGTGTGCTTGAGACCGGCCGCACTCATCAGATACGAGTGCACATGAAGCATATAGGTCACCCGCTCTTCAACGATGCCCGCTACGGAGGCGACGAAATACTCCGCGGCACCCGCACTGCCAATTATAAGAAATTCATCACCAATGCACTCGAAGTGTGTCCGCGTCAGGCGCTCCATGCCCGCACCCTCGGTTTCGTGCATCCTGCCACCGGCGAAGAGATGTTTTTCTCGGCACCGATTCCCGCTGATATGACAGCTCTTATTGAGAAGTGGGAGCGATATGCTGCGGCGACCGGAGATTGAAAAAATTGTTAAACATTGAGCCGTGCGTTTATTTATTAAGAGAAAAGTGTTAATTTCGCAACTGAATATTCTCATCTGTCGCCCCTCGCTCTCCTGACGGGACTCACATATAATATATATGTTAATGGAATCCAATTACGATTTTTCTGATATAGCCCCTTACGATAACGAACTATTCAAGGAAAAACTTGATTCACTGTTTAATGAGCCGGGTTTCCGCCATGCCGTTGCATCTGTGCTCCCTGATGTGGATTTAGATTCATTCCTGCTGAAGTTGAAGGAGATACCTGATAAAGACTCGTTTCAGCGTATCGTCATGGGCCCCATCCTTGAGCGTATAGCTACAAATACTACCGACGGTATCACCTATTCAGGTCTTGAAAATATAGATCCCGCTAAGCGATATACTTATATCACCAATCATCGCGATATAGTGCTCGACTCGGCGTTTCTCAACCTCGGTTTTCTGCGCAACGACATGCCCACCAGTGAGATAGCCATAGGTGATAATCTATTGATTTACGAGTGGATCAATGACCTTGTGCGTATCAACAAGAGCTTTATCGTAAAGCGCAACCTCAGCATCAAGCAGGCTCTCGAAGCGGCCAAGCAGCTCTCGGCTTACATTCATTATGCCGTATGCACCAAGGGTGAAAGTGTGTGGATAGCCCAGCGCGAAGGCCGCGCCAAGGACTCTACCGATAACACTCAGGAAAGTGTGCTTAAGATGCTCGCCCTCGCCGGCGATGAAGCTACTCCCGCTACCCGTCTGGCCGAAATCAACATAACTCCGGCTACGATTTCTTACGAGTTTGACCCCAACGACTATCTCAAAGCCCGCGAGTTTCTGCTCCGTCACCGTGACCCCGATTTTAAGAAGACTCAGCACGACGACCTCTTCTCGATGGAAACAGGTGTGCTTCAGCATAAAGGCCGCGTGCATGTATCGGTGGCGCGTTGCATCACGCCCCAGCTACTCGACCTTCCTGCCGATATGGACAAAGCAGAGCTGTTCCGCACTGTAGCCCATATAATTGACTGCCGTATACACAGCGGATACAAGATATATCCCATCAATTATATAGCCTATGGCCATGCATTTGACAGCGATATGTATGCTGACCGCTATACTCCCGAGGAAGAAAAGACCGTGGCCGATTATATCGAGAGCCGTCTTGACCTCGTGGACCTGCCCGATGTGACAGCCGAGGAGCGCGATTTCATGCGCCAACGTCTCTGGGAAATGTATGCCAATCCGCTTAAAAACAAGCTCACCGCGAGCACTACCTGTTAGAATCCCCGGGTCTGTAAAGGACTATGAGACTTCAGTATATTCCACTTCTGATTGTAATCTTACTTAACGTCGGCGTCGATTATTATATCGCTCGCGGTCTCCGCGGCTTCCTTAAGAAAGCTCATATCGCTGTAAGCATTTTGATGTTTGCGGTGATAGTGGCTGTGCTTCTGATGCCTGTAAGATCAAGCGGAGGAGCGGTAATTATTGCGGCGATGTGGATGCTGTTCACCTATCTTACGGTGTATGCGTCAAAGTATGTTTATATCATTTTCAGCCTACTCTCCCGCTTGCCCCGGCTCTGGAAAGGACGCCGGTGGAAGTGGCTTAATTTTGCAGGAATAGTCCTCGGCTGCATTACCTTCCTCGCAATGTGGTGGGGAGCGCTTGTCAATCGCTTCAATATTGATGTGGAGCGTGTCACGGTGGAGATACCTGATCTTCCCGATCAATTTGACGGCTATACCATAGTGCAGCTGTCAGATCTCCACGTGGGAACCTACGGCACCGATACCACATATCTCCATAAGGTAGTGGAGAGGGTCAACACCTTGCATCCTGATGCCATAATGTTCACAGGCGACATTGTCAATTCCCGCTCCGATGAACTCGTGCCCCACACTCAGGTGCTCAGCCGGCTCTCAGCCCCCGACGGAGTATTCTCAATCATGGGCAATCATGATTACGGCGATTACTCTTCATGGCCTTCAGCTGAAGCCAAGCAGGAAAATCTCAACTTGCTTCACCGTCTGCAGAAAGATATGGGCTGGAATCTCCTGCTCAACCGCACTGACTATATCCGTCGCGACAGCGCCCAGATCGCTGTTATAGGAGTGGAGAATATAGGCGATCCTCCTTTCCACATCTATGGAAATCTTGAAGAGACTTACCCTGCCCTCGGTGACAGTATAACCAAAATTCTTCTGTCACATAATCCTGCACACTGGGTGAAAGATATAGCTGACGACCCCGCCAAGAATATCGCCCTGACGCTATCGGGTCACACCCATGCCATGCAGCTTGAGGTGGGCGGCTGGTCACCCGCCGTATTCCGTTACCCTACATGGGGCGGGCTCTATACATCTGATAATTCTCACAATAAACTATACGTCAATATAGGAATCGGTACAGTGGGAATGCCGGCACGCATCGGCGCCACTCCCGAAATCACTCTTATAACTCTGAAACGATTACCATAATTAAATAAATGGCAAACGATCACGTCAATATCATAAGCAAGGAATTCAATATCCTCAAAAAGTATATTTCGGCCACTATAAAGATGCTCGACGAGGGCGCTACAATCCCTTTCATAAGCCGCTACCGCAAGGAAAAGACCGGAGGCATGACTGACATTACCGTCCATGCCGTAGCTGAGCGTCATAAGGCTCTCACCGAACTTGACCATCGCAAGGAGACAATACTTGCCGCCGTTAAAGCCGCCGGAGCCCTTACTCCGGAGCTTGAGCAGCGAATCGCCGACGAACTTGACCCGGTAGCTCTCGAAGACATCTATCTTCCATATAAACCCAAGCGCCAGACCCGCGCTCAGATGGCACGCGCCAAAGGACTTGAACCGCTCGCCCGCATGATTATGGCGCAAAATGTGGACAATCTTGATGCAGCGGCCAAGAAGTATCTCACACTTGAAGTGCAAGATACCGATGAAGCTCTTGCCGGAGCATCTGACATCATCGCCGAGTGGGTGAGTGAGAGCGCAAAGGCACGAAGCATCGTGCGCTCGCGCTACCAGCGCAGCGCCGTAATCTCGGCTAAGGTTGTGCCGGGCAAGGAGGAGGAAGGCAATACCTTCAGCAATTATTTCAATTATTCCGAGCCGCTACGCCTCTGCAACTCCCATCGCTATCTGGCTATACGCCGAGGCGAGAATGAAGGGGTGCTGAAGGTTTCAGTCACGATAGATGATGACGAGATGATTGACCGTCTCAACCGTATGTTTGTCAAGCCTCAGGCTACTCAGGCGAGTGCGGAAGTTGTCAAGGCTGCAGTCAAGGACGGTTATCGCCGCCTCATCCGCCCTTCGATTGAAAATGAAATATGCGCTGCCGTGAAAGAGCGCAGTGATGATGCGGCAATACAGATGTTCGCCGACAATGTGAAGCAACTCCTTATGAGTGCTCCGCTCGGCAAGAAGCGCATTCTCGCTCTCGACCCCGGATTCCGCACCGGTTGCAAGCTTGTGGTACTCGACGAGCAGGGTAATCTTCTCAACCACGATGTGATATATCCTCATCCGCCGGCAAATGACTATTTCAATTCCGAGAAGGCACTGATGTATTACGTAGATAATTACCGCATCGACGCTATCGCTATAGGCAACGGCACGGCCGGACGCGAGACCGAGCGATTCGTGAAGAGTCTTGCTTTCCAGCGCAAGGTGCAGGTCTACATGGTGAGCGAGCAGGGTGCAAGTATTTATTCGGCATCGGATGTGGCACGCGAAGAATTCCCTGATGAGGACGTGACGGTGCGCGGTGCCGTGTCGATAGGTCGCCGTCTTCTCGACCCGCTGGCTGAGCTTGTGAAGATAGATCCCAAGTCGATAGGTGTGGGGCAGTATCAGCATGACGTGAACCAGACTCGCCTGAAAGAGTCGCTCGACTATGTAGTGAGCAACTGCGTTAATGCCGTGGGTGTCAATGTAAATACCGCTTCCAAGCAACTTCTCTCCTACGTGTCAGGCATAGGTCAGGCACTGGCAGGAAATATAGTGAAATACCGTGCCGAGCATGGCGACTTTACTTCGCGCCGCCAGCTCCTCGAAGTGCCCCGCATGGGCGAGAAGGCTTTCCAGCAGTGTGCGGGCTTTCTCCGTATACCCGGCGTCGCAAATCCTCTCGACAATACCGGAGTGCATCCTGAAAGCTATGGCGTGGTAGAGACAATGGCAGCCGATTATAAGGCCGATGTCCCTCGACTGCTCCGCGACAAGAATCTGGTGCATAACATCGACCTTGACCGCTACGTGACTAAAACCGTGGGTCTTCCTACGCTCACCGATATAGTGCTCGAACTTGAAAAGCCGGGTCGCGACCCCCGCACTGCACCCGAGGAGGAGTATTATGACAGCACAATCCGCAAGATCGACGATCTCTATATAGGTCAGCAACTCACCGGAAAGGTAAATAATATTACGGCATTCGGTGTATTTGTAGACCTGGGAATGAAAGAAAACGGCCTTATCCACATATCCCAACTTTCCGATCGCTTCATTTCATCGCCCTCAGAGGTGGTGAGCATAGGGTCACACGTGAAAGTAAAAGTGATGGATGTGGATGTGGCTCGTGGCCGTATAGCTTTAACAATGAAAGGAATAAATCAATGACAAATTATCCCTGTACCATAGGGTTGGGCAGCAACACGCCTGACCGCGAGGAGCGAATCAATGAAGCCCTCGGGTTTCTCGAAAAACTTCTTGCCGACGTGCACCGTTCGTCGGTCTACGAGTCTCCGGCTTTCAATGGTGTAGATGACCCTTATCTCAACGCCGTGGTCCACGGCCATACAGCCCTTGAGCCTGAGAAGTTGATTGACAGGCTCAAGGAATATGAAGCTGACCATGGTCGCGTGAATAAGGATACCGAGCCGGGCGGTAAGGTTACCATCGACCTTGACCTGGTGATATATAATTACCGCATACTCCGTCAGGACGATTTTCAGCGCCATTACTTCAATCGCGGCTATCGCGAGTTGCTGGCCGACGGCGCTTTTGTATCCTGATTATTCTTCGGCAGGATTCTCCTCGCTGAATGTGCGGGCCGCTTGCGAGCGGGCCGTGTCAAGGATGCGCTGCTGCTTCTCTTTCTCGATAAGCGCGGCGCGCCCCTTGCGTAGCAGAGTGGCGTAGCGTGTCACTGTGGCTATTTCCTCAGCTTGACGGGTGGGGAGTTTCATCGAGTAATCTTTGTCGCCGATAAATATGAGAGTTATGGGTTCGCTCTCGTGGGCGGCAATGAAATTGGCCACGGAGTCACATTCCACTCCCATAAACGTAATTACTTCCGGTCCCATCGAGCGGTCGTTGCGCTCGCCGTCGTGAGCCACGGTTGCAGTCACAGCGCGCTCGCCGGCACACTCCACGGCTATCGAAGTGCTCTTCACTTTGCGTGAGCCGAGCGATGAGATAAGATAGAGCTGGCCGTCGGGCGAGAGGCGAGCCTGCAGTCCGTCAGTACCTATGAAGTTGGAGGGGTTAGCAGTAGTAGCCACATAGTAATTTTCCACAGGATTTTCCACTACCTTGATGCGGTCTTTCATCGCCTCGGTCTCGGCTGAAATGGCAGCAAGAGTGGAGTCAGCACTTTCAAGATGCTTCAGCGCGAGCCCTTCATTGGCTCTTGCCGATAGATGCAGGGCGCGGCGGCGTATGTCGATCTGGCGGGGATAGGTAGTCTTGAGAGAGTCGAGAAGCATCACGGCCGATGAATATTGTGCCGTTGCTATCGCCTCCTCAGCCTGATCATAGAGATCCTGAGCAAGTTTTTTTTCGGAGTCGCCGGAGCAGCCGACGAGGACGGCGAGCATTGCGCCCGCGATGGTTTTAGTTGCTGCGTTGAACATCTTTTACGCCTTTTACAGTTCTGATTTTACGGATTATGTTTTCGAGTGACGACGTGTCGCTGATACCGAGCACGAGATGGCCGGAGAATGTGCCGTAGTGTGACGACACTGATATGTCGCGCAGCGTCACGTCTTTCTCTTTATTGATTATCGAGGAAATGTTGGTCACGATACCTATGTCGTCCTGACCCACGATGCGGAGCGTGGCGGTGAATTGAGTGCCCGCCTTGCCCGACCAGCGGGTGGTGATGACACGGTAAGGATATTTCTGGCGGATATTTGCGGCATTGGGACAATCGTTGCGATGAATCTTTATCACACCCTCCGATGACACGAAGCCAAATACATCATCGCCGTAGATGGGGTTACAGCAGCGTGCCAGGCGGTAATTGATGCCCTTTACATTGTCGCCTATTATCAAGATGTCGCCCGACTCCTGCTCGCGCTCCTCCACGGGGCGTAGCTCAAACTCCTCGGCGCTCGTGCGCTCTTTGTTGTCAGCGTGGAGCTCGCGCTCGGTCTGCTCATATTGAGCTATCACATCATTGATATTGAGGCGCTCGGCAGCTATTTCGTTGTAGAAATCAGTTACGGTCTTGAATTGCAGGCGCTTGATGGTGCGCATGAGCATGCCCTCGTCGATCTCGATCTTGCGATTCTTGAAGCGGCGCAGCAGCAGTTCCTTGCCGAGTTCGGATGAGCGGTGCTCGATTTCCTTGATGCTCTGGCGTATCTTGGAGCGAGCCTTGGATGTAACCACAAAGTTAAGCCAGTCGAGCTTGGGCATCTGTTGCGGAGAGGTGGAAATCTCCACAGTGTCGCCGCTCTTGAGCTTATAGTTGAGCTTACGGTTGCGACCGTTGACGCGGCCTCCTACGCAGGTGCAGCCTAACTTAGAGTGGATATTGAAAGCGAAGTCGAGCACCGTCGCACCCTCGGGGAGCTTGTAAAGGTCACCCTTGGGCGTGAATACAAATACCTCGTTGTTGTAAATGTCCATCTTGAAGTTTTTCATCAACTCCATAGGACCCTCGGCAGTTTCGAGGATGTCGCGGATATTGTTCATCCACGAGTCGAGGTTACTTTCGCTTTTTATACCCTTGTATTTCCAGTGCGCGGCCAGACCCTTCTCGGCGATCAGATCCATGCGGCGGGTGCGTATCTGCACCTCCACCCATTTCTCGCCCGGACCGAGTACGGTGGTGTGGAGCGACTCATATCCGTTGCTCTTGGGGATGCTGAGCCAGTCTTTCATGCGGGCAGGGTTGGGGGTGTACATATCAGCCACTATGGAATAAATCTTCCAGCACTCGGCCTTCTCTTGCTCAAGGGGGACATCGAGAATGATACGTATGGCGAAGAGGTCATAAATATCTTTCATCTCCACTTTCTGGCGGCGAAGCTTGTTCCATATCGAGAAAATCGACTTTGTGCGACCCTTGATTTCATACTTTAGTCCGGTGGCATCGATGCGCTCCTTCAGCGGGGCGATGAAGTCAGCAATATAAGCGTCGCGGGTCACCTTGGTGGCGTTGAGCTCGCGGGCTATCTTGGTATAAGTATCGCGAGCGGTGTATTTTAGCGACATATCCTCCAGCTCACCCTTGATCTTGTAGAGGCCCAATCGGTGGGCGAGGGGAGCGTAGAGATAGTTGGACTCAAATGCGGTATCGGCCACAAATTTCTCGTCGGGGTGATGATTGATGGCGCGCATGAGGGTGAGACGGTCCACTATCATAATGATAATCACGCGTATATCCTCGGCAAACGTCATCAGAAGTTTGCGGAAATTATCAGTCTTGACCACACCGTGAGAGCCGTATAGCGTGGCCACTTTCAGCATACCGTTGACCAGGCGCACCACATCGTCGTCCCATTTTCCGGCAATCTCCTCGGTGGTAATCACTCCGTTCTGACACAGCTCGTAGAGCATGATCGAGAGAATCATGTTGCGGTCAGCCGACACCATTTCACATAGCGTCAGTGCAGTGTCGAGATTATGGTACACGGGGTTGATGCCGTATCGGTCACGGGTAAGTTTGCCGTCGGCCACAGCATCGGCAATCAGGCGGCGCAGCGTGAGGTAATCATCACGCGAGAACACATCGGCAGTAGCCTCGCCCAGCCGGGCAAGGATCTCACGCACGCGCGTGTGCTCCTCGGGTGTAAAGTATTTCGTTGACATATCTATTCGCTTCAAAGAGCAAAGATAACAATTATAGTCCACACGGCGGGCACTTTTTACGATTATTAAGAAATTTCGCCTCAGCGGGTGGTATATTTAAATTCAGCGCTCCGGCCCGTGAAGGGGTCGGAGCGTAGCGGTTGGAGTTTTGACGAATAATATTGAGCAGCGATTGTGAGGAGGGTGTTATTCGTCGAGGTTGTTGTCACGAGGATTGTTGTTGAGCGCGGCAGTCTCTTCTTTTACGAGTTCGGCGTTCACTTTATCGTTGTCTGATACATTTACATCTACTCCGCGATATTCATCAGCGGCTTTCTTTACGTTCTTGTCCATATCTCTTAAGTTTTAAATTAATTTTTCCTTTGATATGTTAACGCTTGCGAGGGAAGAAAGGTTTATTCCTCAGCAGAATTTTCATCCTCAGCATATCCTACGGGAAGCTGATTGAGCTGCTCGATGTAATCGAGAAGTTCCTCACGCCCGCGGCCGTCCTCGCTCGAAGTCATGAACACGGGAGGAAGCTCCTCCCACGTCTCAAGGATGCGGTCGATATAAAGCTTGACGTTGCGGTTGCCGGCGCTTTTACTCTGCTTGTCAAGCTTGGTGAACACGATAGCAAAAGGCACACCGTTTTCTCCCAGCCAGTTCATGAAGTCCATGTCGATCTTCATCGGTTCATGACGCGAGTCGATAAGCAGGAAGAGGCAAGTCATCTGCTCGCGGTTGAGGATATAACCCTCGATCATTTTCTGAAGAGCATCGCGCTGTTCCTGTCCGCGGCGTGCGTAACCATAGCCGGGGAGGTCGACGATATACCATGAATCGTTGATGAGGAAGTGATTTATAAGCAGAGTCTTACCGGGGGTGGCCGAGGTCTTGGCCAGACGGCTGTGGCCGGTAAGCATGTTGATGAGCGATGATTTGCCCACATTGCTTCGGCCTATGAAGGCATACTCGTGAAGCTCTGTCAAGGGGCATTTATCCACGGTGGGACTTGATACCGAGAATCGGGCTGAATTGATGATCATAATTGTAAGTTAGTCAAGCATGAGCGAAATCATGGGTCTTACCGAGGGGAAGCCTATGATGTCGGCTATTTTGGTTGAATTGAATACTATTGATGAGAGCACGTCGACCGTCACGTCAAAGTCGAGTCGGCCGCGGTAAGAATCATCCACCTTCACCTCGCCGTCGGCTATAATATAAGTGTGGGAGTTGAGGGCGGGGAGATAATCGTCGGTGACGCGAATCTTAAGGTGCAGATCCTTCCGGGCGGCAGCTACGGCGGTGAGACATAAGAGCACGTTGACGATACGACCCATGCCGCGTGGCATAAGTCGGCCGCCGGTGCTGTCAGTAGGCGGCGCATAGAGCAGGAAAGGCATATCGGGGTTCTGAGCGCGAAGCTGGCGCAATGCCGCCAGCCGGGCCGAGCGGTCTTCACCCATCAGGTCAGTCACCACGAGCAGGTCATCACGCTTCACCGCCCATGCCATCGACACTATCTGCGGGCCGAGGTCTTCATCATCACGAGCCATCACTACGAAGTCGCCCCCGTCTATGCGATTGTCCTCGATGATAGCCCTGAATCCTTCGCGGTTATGCAGTATGTAGCACTTTCGTGAAAGCTGGAAGCGGTTGAAAGCCTCCCACAGGCGGTCATAATCCATATCGGTCACGGGGTGAAAATCGGGCAGATGCTCCTCACCGTCGGTAAACGAGTGAAGCGAAGTAAAGCGTTGCTCCTTCATGTAAAATACCGTGGTGAAGCCATACTGCGCATAGAAATAGTAGAGCGCATTATTGGCAGGGATAAGCGTCACCATCATGTCACCTCGGGCGGCAGCCTCGCGGATAGCATCCACTATGAGCCGCGACATGTAGCCCTTGCCGCGCTGAGAGCGGCGGGTGGCGGCTCCGTGGATATAGGCCACGGGCACCTTGCTGTCGTGGAACGTCATTTCAAAACTGCGCAGCAGCATTATGGAAGCGGGCTGACCGTCAGGGGCTGTCAGCAACATTCCCTCGCGGTCATCATACAGCACGTCGAAAAGCATTTTCACATACTCGGGCGAGTCGTTGAATACTTCGCGGTATATCTTGCGGATGTCGTCTTTCTTACTCATATCATTATAACGTCAAAAGCAAGAGGAAGGTTGACACAAATTATTCGGTCAGCCTTCCTCTGCTTAATCGTGTTCAACCGTTAGCCCTGATGAGCGGGTCGGAGAAGATCGTTGACGGTCTTGACGGGGTTGAATGTCGAGACGGGAACTTCCACAAATACGGTGTTCCAGTCGCTCATAGCGCCGTTCCACAGGCCGGGGAGCTCCATAGCGCGGAGTTCCTTGCCGTGGCTTGATTTCGACGAAATAAATCCGGTGGCGGGGTCAACGTATTTGGTGAGGTCATATTTCTTCTTGGCACCATCTTTCACGTAGCATACAAGGTCAACGGGATTGAAGTGGGTGGCTGACTTCATCATCTTCATGTATTCCTCGTTGTTGGGGTCTACCTGATTGCTTTCGAGAATCTGGGGCGATGCAGTGCCGTCGGCATTATAAGCAATGAACGGACCGCCGCCGGGCTCACCTTCATTCTTCACCATACCACACACGCGCAGAGGACGGTTGAGTTTTTCCTTGATATACTTCACTACGGCATCGCTGTCGTTGAGGTCGAGATTGTCGTAGATGAAGAGGCGCTTGTGCATGAAGTCGAGGATTTCAGCGAGCGACTCGGGAGTATAGATGTTCTGGTCAAGATTTACGAGGAACTGCTCGATAGTATCGTGTGTCTCAAGCAATACGCCTGCAAGTACTTCCTTGTAGCGGATAGTATCGGCGCGACGGCTGTCGGGCACCACATTGTCGATGTTCTTTATAAATACCACGGCAGAGTCGATGTCGTTGAGATTCTCGATCAGAGCACCGTGACCACCGGGACGGAGCACGATGTGACCGTCTTCGATGAAAGGAGTATTGTCGGGGTTGGCGGCGATAGTATCGGTTGAGGGCTTCTGCTCGCTCATGGTTACGACAAATTTCTTGCCTGTGCGGGCTTCAGCCTGGGGCACTACCTCAGCGAGCTTTTCTTCAAAGAGCTTGCGGTGGTTGGCCGACACGGTGAAGTGGAGTTTCACCACGCCTTCAGAGTTGGCAGCAGTCTGAGCGCCTTCGGTGAGATGTTCCTCCACGGGAGTGCGCGAGCCTTCGGGATAAGAGTGGAATTTCAGCAGACCCTTGGGCAGACCGCCGTAGTTCATACCGTCGGCAGCCACGATTGCGCGGATGATGTCGCGGTTGCGACCGGCCTTGACGAGAGTGTCGAGGTCAGCGCCGTAAAGCTTCTTGCAAGCGGCTTCGAGCTCGGGAATGAAAGGAAGTTTGTCGAGCGACGCGAGGAGCACAGCCACGGGCGAACCCTCCTTAAGCTCGTCAGTGCCACCGTCAACGTACTCAAAGAGCGCTTTAAACATACGCGAAGCGGCACCCGAAGCGGGCACAAATTTCATTACCTCCCCACCATGGGCGAGATACTGCTTCCAACGCTCGATCGCGCCATCTTCCTCAGTGGGAGTGAGGCGGATGATACCGGCGCCCACGCGAGCGGCGTCTTTGATTTTAAGATAGGGGAAACCGGTGGCGAAACGCTCAAGCTGCTTTTCGGCCTGCTCTACTGTGATGCCACGCTGAGCTAAAAGCTCAATATCTTGCTGTCGTAACATGATGGAAAAGTTGATTTAGTTAATTAATGGTTTTAGATTTTTCCCAAAATTAATCAATTTGTCCCGACTGACAAAATATTTTTTTCGGTAATAAAAAAATAGAAAAATCCACACTGCTATTTTTTGCTCAATTTTTAATAATTGGCTATCTTTGCGGCGGAATGTGAAGAGTCTCATTCCTTTTACATATTATTAAGCGTTTCATGCTTATCCTTTAACCGGAAATCGCCAATTTCTTAACCATGAAGGAAAGCAGTTATGAACCGCCATGGCTTGTCGCATATCCTCCCCCCGACAAGGGGATAGCTGATATTCGATCAGGCGTGGGGGAGGACTGTTATTTCATGGTGGGCGTTTGGCGATGCCTCGGTTAGAATAGCAGAACCCGTCCACGCTTTTGTTTTCTAATATCTAAATTATTATTGTCATTTTAAGGAGGGGAAGATGACGGCAAGTATTTCTAACTATGAAAAAAATCTTCTTGCCGGGAATGGCTTTATTGCTGCTTGTTACCGGGTGTACTTCAGGAAAACTATTTGTTCCGTCTGTGAGATATCAGGCCGTAAGAACCGAGTTTGCTCAACCTGACAAAGTTCCTGATGAGGCAAAAATTGCTGCTACTTTCTTTATTAATACCGATGGTGTGCTGCGTGTTGTTGTCAAGAATCTTACGGATGAAGTGATGATGATTGACCAGACTAAGTCATTCTGTATTATGCCGTCGGGAACTTCAGTATCTTATTTTGATCCAACGATTACAGTTAATAAATCAGGAACTATGAACTCGGCTACAAGTTCAAGTTCTTTTAATCTCGGAGCTATCACAAGTGCATTTGGCCTCGGTGGCACTGTTGCAGGTTCTCTCCTGAATGGCACAACCGTGGGCTCTTCATCTACGGGAGGAATCTACAATGAGTCATCAGTTACTATCGCTGACCAACCTATAGTCAAAATTGGTCCTCACGGTCAGATCGTAATGTCGAAAGATTTTCAAATTTCGGGGATTGGCATGAAGTCCTTCGAGCTATCGTCAAGTCTGATTGATGTGAAAGAAAGTGCATCGATATGTAATTTCAGCACGTGCATAACATTTTCAATAGACGACGGTGAAACTTATGATAAACTTGTTACCAAATTCTATTTAAGTTCCGATATTTCACAGACAGTATATAACAAACGAGTTGGAGATGCCTTCTCTCGTATTTATTCAATCAAGCCTGATGCCCTCGCTGAAAATATGTATTTGTTTTTGATTCCAAACAATATAGAGAAGAATGGAACTGATGTATTGAGTGAGTTTATAATACACACAGCTGTATTTGATTCTTATGTTAACGGTGCTTTAGTCGATTACAAATAAAAAATACTCTCATGAAATTAGTAAAAATTATAGTTGCTTCAATTATAAGCGGGCTCGTTTCGATATCTTGTTCTACAACAGAAAAGTTTAGTTTAAGTGCTTCGTCCGGCACTGAGGTATATAATCCGGCTTATACAGTTAGACCCTTGGTAGAAGGAGAGGGCGGAAATTTCGTAAAGGTAGAAGTGACTTCAGATATGTATCTTGGTTATCTTCTTTACAAGCCGGCAGGTTCTTCTGTTATGATTCCTTATGGTGTAGATTACGTGACAAAGAACCACATAGGAACTAAGGCCGCATTTGTATCTGGATTTGGTTTAGCCAGTGTAGGTATAGGTATAGGTGTAGCGGGAACTATAATGGTATTATCGGGGGACGAGGAAGTCCAGTCAACAGGTGCGAATATTATGGTAGCAGGAGGTCTACTACCAATGTGTGTAGGAGCAGCGCTCGGTGTGCCATCCTCTTCCCGCCTCCATCAGACTGCGTACGATTATAACTTTGGATATGCGAAGAAGCAAACAGTAAATCTCCCCGAACTGTCAATGACTCTGATAAATCCTAATCCAACAAAAGAGGAATTGGCTTCACCTGCCCCGGTAAAAACTGAGCGTAAAAAGGCAACATCCTCGAAGGCTTCGACAGCTGATAAAAAGACTGATAAGGGTGGCTCTAAGGTAAGTAGAACCCGAACAGATGTTTCAAAAAAGATAGCCGGAGAATATGTAGGAAAAGGTAGACTTCTACTAAAGGGTGTAGCCGAGGAAACATATAATTCAATCATCGTAACAATAGAGTCGATAGATAAGAATCATGTTTCAGTTAAAATAGTTGAAGGCGGCGAAGATTTCTTTGAAGAGCCGCTCGTCTACACTGTGTCATCTGACAAAAAAGGTGGAGGCTTCTCGCTCGTCATTGATGAGTTCCCTGATGCTACGATTAAAATTACAAAATCAGGTGTGATGACATTTAATCACAGGAACGTCAATATTGATGATGTAATATATACTCTCACAATTAGCGCTAACAAACACTAAGTTTTTTTGGTGAAGGTTACTAAAATAGCGGCTGCTTTCCGGATGGGAGGGCAGCCGCTTTCGGGTAGGTGAATATGAAATGAGAGTTTATTTCTTCAGAGTGACCGGTACTTTGCCGTGGGGAAAATAGTGGTCGTCTTTGATTACATTCACGTTGTCGATTGTCTCAGGTATAAAGTCGCTTGTTGATTCATTAAAGCGTTGACCGTCAACTCATACGGCGGGAGGATTGGCGGTGGCGGCAGCCGGCTCGTTGCTGCTTTCGAGCTTGAATGTGATAGGGAGAACGAAGCTGCAGTTGACGGGCTTTCCGTCATTCATCCCGGGAGTGAAGGCAGGTAAGGAGCTAACTACGCGTATGGCCTCAGCGTCGAGCTCGGGTGACACGCTTCGCATTACTTTCACATCATTAACTTTACCTTCTTTTGTGATGATGAAACTTGTAACGACGCGTCCTTCAACCTGTTCTTTCTGAGCTTTTTCGGGATACCTGATATTGTTGCTCAGATATTTCATGAGAGCCGTGATGCCACCGGGAAATTCGGGCATAACTTCTACAGTTTCAAATACTTCTGTAGTACTCTGATCGTAGTCGGTAGCGGTAAGCGCTTCAGAGGCTTTGGCAGCTTCCTGAGCAAAAGCTCCGGTCGCGGGAAGAAGTGCAGCAAAGAAAGCAAGTGCTGCAACCGGGATGAGTGCCAGTGCGCGAAGTCGGCGCAGTGGGGAAGAGGTGGGTTTGTACATCATGATAATACGTGATT
>CAYZFG010000009.1:0-45058 GCA_964477665.1 uncultured Staphylococcus sp. | reverse complement strand
AAGCAGGCATTCAGGTGATCAGGATGATTCTCGCAGGTGTATTCGAGAAGTACCCTACACTGAAGGTTCTTTCAGGGCATTGGGGTGAGATGGTGCCGTATTTCCTGCCCCGTCTTGACCAGATGTTCAAGCCTGAGGTGACAGGTCTTTCCGACACAATAACGAACATCTATAAGAAACATGTCTGGATTTCACCGAGTGGTGTGTATGATACGGATGCGCTCCGGTTCTGTGTCAACAAGCTCGGAATAGATCAACTGGTTTTCTCTGCCGACTGGCCATATGTGCCGATGACGGATGCCCGGTCGTTTTTAGAGAGCGCTCCTCTTTCTGATACGGACAAAGAGAAATTCAGTCATCTCACTGCTGAAAAGCTGCTACATATTGACTAAATAAAAAGGATGAATGGGCTCTATATCCAATCACATCTTAAGAAATCGCGGACTTCTTACCTCAGTATTCCGTAATCATATTGATTGGCTATGCTTTTCATCGTTTATATGGACTTCGCTATGCAAATACACTTTACCTAAAGTGTAATTTGAAATAATAGCTCTTGTGCAAAATGGCGCCCGCAAAGTCGCTGATTGTTACTACTTGGCACGGCTCTTTAATCGGCGGCCTTCTGACGCCATTGATTTTATTATCAACACTTTCCCCTAACGCCTCCGCCGAGCTCCGGCGATCGGGGCTACGAGTGAATCTGCCTCCTACGGATGCTATGGGTTATTTAGATTAGTGGGTAAAGGATACTCGCTGTTTGTATTTACTGGTATAGCATGAGCTATCTTTCTGTCACTCATTAAGTTACTATAGACTCATCTTGGGAACGTCGCACAGCGACGTTCCTGCAACCGTTGTGACAGATTTTAGGAGATTTCTTACGTAAACATCAAGGGCGGCGACCTGCAACCGTAGTGCAAATATGTAAGATATTTGGCCAATATTTTTACATCTTTGGCCAATATTTTCACATATTAATGGGTTAAAGTATATTAAGACTCGCGGGGCTTGGGAATTATTTTGTAATTTTGCCAATCTTTGATAGCCTGAATAACGGTTCTGATAAAGATCATTTTTCAGTATCAATGCATTATAAACCAATCACCTATTAGTCATTACCCTTGTCAGGGCGTGACTTGCGTCAGATGCAATGAAACATCTATTTTTTATTATATTAGCGTCGTGGTGTATTATTACTCCTTCTTACGCTGCCGAGCCTGCTGCTTCAGATTTAGAAAAAGGCTATCAAACTGATCTCCACCGCACTATCACCGGCTCAGTCATTGATGAAGATGGCCAGCCTGTAATAGGAGCCGTGATAAAAGTTAAAGGTAAGGTCAGAAGAAGCGCCGTAACTGATATTGACGGTAATTTTACCATTTCCGGCGCTCCCCTTAATGGCTTGATGCAGGTATCTTCTATCGGGTATGTATCTCAGGATGTGGAGATTGATGCCGATAAGGATGCTTACCGTATAGTTATGAGCATCAATCCGTCGCTGCTTGAGGAAGTGGTGGTAGTGGGATATTCTACGCAGAGGAAAGTGGATCTTACCGGTGCCGTGTCATCGGTCAATGTAAGTGCCTTCGATGACCGCCCTGTCACTAATGCCACTAATGCCCTTGCCGGACTGGCCGCCGGTATGACTGTCACAAACTCGGGCGGTAACACACCGGGCTACGAATCGCAGAGCATCACCGTGCGCGGTCTCGGTACGCTTAATAATGCCGCTCCCCTTGTGGTGGTCGACGGCATGACAGGTATAGCCTTAAGCGACATAAATCCTAAGGACATTGAGAATATTTCCGTGCTTAAAGATGCTGCGTCGGCTGCAATTTACGGGTCGAGGGCTGCCAACGGCGTCATACTTGTGACCACACGCCATGGCGCCGAGCGACCTCCAAGGGTCACTTATAGCGGCAATGTGTCGTTTGAGACCGTAGCCAAGCGGCTTAATCTTGTGACTGATTATGCTGACTTCATGGAGATACAGAATGCCGGATTGATCATCAACGGTCAGGCTCCGAGATTTTCACAAGGCAAAATCGACGAGTGGCGCAACGACGCCGGCAAGAATCCTACCATCTACCCTAACACTGACTGGCAGGATCACATCTACCGCAACCCCTCGGTGGTGCAGAATCATAATCTCGCTGTCACCGGCGGAACGAAAACCGTGAACTACAACCTCTCGCTTGGCTATATTAATAATCCCGGCATGGTGTATCACACTGAATATGAGCGCTATCAGATGCGCACCAATCTTGACATCAATATCAAGCCATGGCTGAGCATAGGTACCAACTTATTCGGCTACTATGACACCAACAACCCCTCGGCTGAAAATGCCGCTGCCGATGGCGACGTAATTTTCGGCTACGGTGCGTTTAATACCGTGCCGGGCATGACGCTCTATGACCCGGCCACCGGGCTTTATGGAGGTATACAGAATCCTGAGGAGGAAAACGTAAGCAACGCTAATCCTTACCGTCGCCAGTGGTTTTACAAAGACGAGTATCCCGTCAAGTCAAAACGTCTTGTGGGCAAAATATATGCCCGCATCATGCCTGTAAAAGGATTGACTGTACAAGGTGCTTTCTCGATGAACTACTGGGAGCGTAATATCGAGCATCACCTTACTGACCGCGACCTGTATCGCTTCACATTCGAGGGCCCGGTCCTGATACGCGAGGGTGTGGTGCGCACATATATTCGCCGCTATAACTACCGCAACACTTTTCGCTCTTCAGAAGTTACGGCCCGCTACAAATTCAATATAAGTAGCCTTGAAGCTACGGTATTTGCCGGCATGAGCCAGGAATACAATAAATATGACAAGGACTATTTTATAAAATATGACCTTGTGGATCCGTCGTTAGGAGCTATAGATGCCGGCATGACCAACGGCAGCATTACCGGCAACTATAACGAATGGGCGATGCGCTCTTATTTCGGACGCGTCAACCTCAACTGGGACAACCGGTATCTTCTTGAAGCCAACTTGCGTGCCGACGGATCATCGAAGTTCGCCCCCGGCCATCGATGGGGTTATTTCCCCTCCATCTCAGCAGGCTGGCGTATCTCGGAAGAAAAGTTTATGCGCGGCACTGCTTCGTGGCTCAATCAACTCAAGGTCAGAGTATCCTATGGTTCGCTTGGCAACAATGCCACCACAAGTTACTATATGTATCAGTCGCTCTTTGCCACGGCCAATTATATCCTCAACGGCAACATTGCAGGAGGCCTTGCGCAGACTGTGCTCGCCAACCCTGCACTTACGTGGGAGAAGACTTACATGACCAATGTGGGCGTTGACTTCACGTTTCTCAACAACCGCCTGAGCGGTGCTGTCGACATCTACAACAAGGATACCAAAGGCATCCTAATATCACTGCCCGCTCCACTGGAACACGGAACGAGCACTGTCCCCAACCAAAACGCCGGGCAAGTCAACAACAAGGGTGTGGATTTTGAAATCCATTGGAACGACCATATAGGCAAAGTTTCTTATAACGTGGGATTCAACATGGGATTCGTGACAAACAAAGTCACTAAATTTCAAGGCGACGTATCGTCGATCAACGGTGTATACAAGACTCAGGAGGGAAAGCCTATCAACCAACTGTATGTAATTACCGTCGACCGCATCGTGCGCGACCGGTCTGACCTCGATTACGTGCAGTCACTCGTGGATAAGAACCCCAACTATTTCGCCACCTACCAGCGTCCGGAGCTCGGCGATTTTCTGTATCGTGATGCCAACGGCGACGGTGTGCTCGACGCTGACGACCGCGTGGAGATAGGCTACGGCACCCTTCCGCGCTTTACCTACGGTGTCAATATGGGATTGAGCTGGAATAATTTTGATTTCAGCATGTTGTTTCAAGGCGTAGGTAACCATCAGGTGTACTACAATAATCAGGCTTTCCGCTTCGTGACCGTGATGGGCCAGTCGCTCATAAAGGATATTACCGACAATGCGTGGACACCCGAAAATCCTTATAATTCCATCTATCCGGTATTGCGAAATAATGCCAATGGCAAAAACAACATCGCCAGCGATGCATTTGTGCATAATGCCGCTTATTTCCGCTGCAAAAATATTCAGCTCGGATACACTATACCGCGGAGCATTACCGAGCGATTCTGTGTTGAGAACCTGAAGATCTACACCAGCATCGACAATCTCTTTACCATCACTAAATTTCCCGGCCTTGATCCCGAAATAGGAGCAAATGTAGGCTACCCTGCCATTCGCCAGTATTCGGTGGGAATCAATGTATCATTCTAATTCAATGGACAGCAAAATGAAAATCAGATATATCTCTGCTCTCGCCGGTTGTGCCCTGCTCCTCAGTGGATGTGAGAGTCTCGACTATGTTCCCGGCGATCAGATGTCAGGACAAATCTTCTGGCAGACTGAAGATCATGCCCGTCAGGCAGCCGTGGGAATGTATGCGGCGATGAAAGCCAACTGGTGTTTCGGCATGGAGTTCACATTTGATATGTGCAGCGATCTTGCCGACGGCACTACACCGTGGGCCGACATATCACGAGGCACATCTTTTGCATCCAACAGCTCCGGTGTGCAAAATCACTGGCAATATCTATACGAACTTGTGCATCGTGCCAACACCGTGATCCGCAACGTGGCCGACATGCCTATTAGCCGCCAGACTATCGATCGAGTGACCGGCGAGGCAAAATTTCTGCGCGCGATGGCTTATTTCCGTATGCTCAACTGCTGGGGCGGCGTGCCATATTATGACGAAACGTGCGATATTAACGAGCAATTCGCCAATCTCAAAGCTCCGCGCTGCACGGAGGATGAACTGCGCCGCCACATACTTGAAGACCTCACCGAAGCTATCGACAAACTTCCCGTAAGCTGGGATGCCGCCGATCTGGGCCGCGCCACCAAAGGCGCCGCTTACGCATTGCGGGGAAAGGTGTATCTCTATGACAGGCAGTGGGAAAAGGCTCGGGACGATTTCGAGGAAATTGTCTATAACAGGACCTGTGACTACGGGTATAGTCTGCATCCCGATTACAACAGCCTTTTCCGTCTTTACAATGGCAACCATAGCCCTGAGATGATATTCTCAATCCAGTCAATCGACGGAAACACGGCCGGATATGCCCTCGACATAGTTTCGTATTTTGGCAACAAATCTACCATGAGGTTGATTGCAAGCAACTGTATCGTGCCCTCGACCACGCTCGTGAATATGTATGAAAACCTTGACGGTTCCCCTTTTGACTGGGACGATCTCTTTCCGGGTTACAATAGCGGGGACTCGCAGCTGCGACGCAAGTATATGTGCGTGGCTATAGATCAAGGCAGCACTCGCGTGACATCTACTCTCGATTGTGACACTACCAAAGTAATGGATGCCTACCGCCTGCGTGACCCTCGACTGTGCCTTAACGTAATAACCCCCTACTCCCACTATCTGGGCACTGATGCCGGCTCTAATCCTATGGATAAGCAGTTTGTGCTTGCTGATCCTTCACAAGGAGGAGCACCTATGGAGGCGATGGCTTTCATACGTAACTCTGAAGGGTGGAATTCTTATTTCTGGCGCAAATGGATTCCTACAGGCAACCTTGACGGATACTGGGGAGAATATAATCGTACCCCTTACGAGTTTCCGCTGATACGTCTGGCCGACGTGATACTTATGCTTGCCGAGGCTTACAATGAAAGCGGCGCTACCGATAAGGCTATCGTGGAAGTAAATAAAATACGCTCGCGTGCGGGTATGCCCGGGCTTAATTCCGGAGCTCCGTGGTCGGCTGTCGCCGGTAAAGATGATATGGCTGAAAGAATACAACGTGAACGTGCATTTGAGCTGGCCGGCGAAGGTCAGCGATACTGGGATTTACGCCGCTGGGGGATGCTTGAAATGTCGGTAAAAAACGCTACCGATATTTTCGGCGACCTCATGTACACACGATCATATCAGAGCCGCCACGAATTATGGCCCATACCGCTCGTAGAACTTGAGCGCAACCCTAACCTCATCCAAAACGAAGGCTGGTAACCCGATTCTCGGATTACAAATCAGAGATAAGTCGATTCCGAAGGACGGCGGCATTGTTATGCACTGTATCATGTGACGAATAGAGAAGTGTCACGTGCGGCTTGTCGGCTACAAGCTGTTTCAGTGATGCGTATGCCTGATTATCATTAAGTTCCTGATTATAACGCTGTACAAATTCAGCCCACTCTGCGGCGGGATTTTCGTGAAACCACTGCCGTAACTCACTTGACGGTGCTACTTCTTTATCCCAGAGGTCATAGTGAAAAGTCTCATGCGATAGCCCGCGCGGCCACAAGCGGTCAACGTAAATTCTGAACCCATCGTCGGCCGACGATGGCAGATAAGCTCTTTTGGTATATATCGTAGGTTTCATATTAATCTCAATTGATATCTTATGAACAAACTTTTAAATCGGTATGTTTAACAACCTTGACCGGATACCACCAAGAATCAATAGCAAATAAGAAGGCTTCGATAAACTCTTGGAGAGCGCAGCCACTGAAGCCCGAAGAATATCGCGCGCTTCGACGACCTATGGGCTCCATTTGGCCATTACATTTGTGGGTAAAAGAGTAGTCGCTGCGCGACGTCTCGAAGAAAGGTTATAAGATATTATTCTGTATTGTAGGAAGTTACCATCGGCTCATCCTGGAAACTCGCACAGCGACGTCCCTACAACGGTAATGCCAATTTGTAAGTAAAAAAGTCGATAACGGATATTTCAGAGAGCTATAATCTCAGTTTTTTGTAAAAATCGCGGTTATAATCGCAAAAATTTGTACCTCGGCGCGTGGATAATCGTGTTTTTTTGTATAATATGGCCGGATTGAGGGTACATTTTTAGACAGCGGTTGCGACAAAGCGGGAGGGTCGGTTGTTATTGTAGTATGATTTAAATTTTATAACCGACTATGGCAAAATTATTGGAAAGGAGAAGATTGGCAAGCCCGTTTGGTAGTGTGGCCGGGAGCGGGGTGATAGAGCGTTGCACCATGTCAAGCGACGTACTCGGGAGTAATAAAGAATTTTCAGTGTATCTCCCTGCCGGATACGATGATAACGACCACCGCTATCCTGTATTGTACCTACTTCATCCTGCCGGCGGCACGCATGATATATGGATAAGCAAGGGGATCGTATCGCAGATTGCCGATGATGCTTTTCGGTCAGAGATGGCTCTGCCTATGATTATCGTGATGCCTGATGCGAGCGGAGAGGACGACAACCATCTCGGCAAGCATTTAGGATTTTTCTCGGTTCCCGGCTGGGATTACGAATCATATTTCCATGACGAACTTATCCCACTGATTGATGCCACTTTCCGCACGGTGGCTGATAAGAAGCACCGTGTAATCACCGGCGCATCAATGGCCGGAGAAGCAGCAATAGCCTACGCGCAGAAGCACCCCGAACTCTACGGGGCATCGTGTGCCATGAGCGGTATTCTCGGGCATCCCGAGCAGAGCCGCATGGCGCAGTCTGACAAGGATTATGCCGAATCACTCATGGCCAACAATCCTTCTTTATTCGTAGAAAACGCTTCGGCCGAAGTCGTAGAGAAACTCAAGACCGTGAGATGGTACACTGACTGCGGCGACAATGATTACTTCATAGAAGGTAACGTAGAGTTTTTCCTGGCCATGAAGAAGAAAGGTATACCTATTGATTACCGTATGCGCAGCGGTGTCCACTCATGGTATTACTGGATCACAGGTCTCGCCCCTATCCTCCACTTCCTTTCGATAGGCTTTGCCGAGTGAGCTCGATAATATGCCTTACGAAATCAGTTTTGGCAGCGGTGTAGCCATCGCGGTCGTGGGTGAAAGCGGGCAGGAGGCTCCGCTTTAGTGCTTCATATTCACGTGCTTCCTCAGGATGGCTACGCAACCGGTCACGGAAGAGAATCTCGTCATGGTCACCAATGACATGGAAGTGAATATGAAACACTTTCTCGGCATATCCCTCAGGGGTATAGCCTTTATTGAAACTCATCCTACTAAGGGAGTACGCCATGCAGATATAACCTTCGCTTTCCATCGCATTCCTTACCGCGGCCCAGTCAGCCTCAGCCGCAATCTCCACAAGGATATCTATGATAGGCTTGGCAGCAATATCAGGTATCGCAGTGCTCCCTATGTGATTGATGACCGGATGAAAACCGTCGAGAATCCGCTCAATCTCCGCCATCTCTCCCCTCGCCCACTCGGCCCACTCGGAGCGATGCGGCGAAAGGGTAACGGGAAATAACTGCCACAACTCTTCAAGGGTCATTTCTGACAGATTCTTATGCTTCATAGAAATAGATTAAGATGTCTTGAGCCGACGCCACTTGTAGATAAGCTGGATGATGATGTCGAGCGCAAATGCTATAAATGTACCCAACAGGATGTTGTACAGCAGATTCATTCGTTCAGCTTCATACGCAAGTCTTACATCGCGTGCATCAACAAATATCTCCCCGGCGCGCATCACACTCTCCAGGCCTTCGCGACCTTTCCATATCACAAGGTTAAGCTCGGTAAGAGTAGGCTGAGGATACACATGATCAAATACAATCACGTTATCGCGATTTCCGTCGCCTGCGAGATCCACCGCAATAAATGACTCGTCACCGAATGAGGGTGTCAGACCAGTAATATTGATCTTGATCTTAAACATGTGATAAGGACTGCCTGATGTCTTTCCCGTAAAAGCTGACGAAGCTGCATAAATGGGAGTCAGCGAAGGCCATGCCCTCGTCACTACGCGATTGCCCACGGTATCACCCTTGGATATTCCGAATATCTCAAAGTCACCTACAGTCTTGTCCTCAGTAGTTGCAAATGCCCTACTACCGTAGTTAAAATGCAGTTGTCCTGATGTTTCGATCACCTTTTCACTATTATAAATGGTCATAGAATCCTCCGGAGAAAATGCTCCTGATACCTTCAGATTATACTTTTCCATTAACCACTCATCCGCCTTGGGACTTAACGTAATCTGCAAAGTATCAAGGCGATATTTTTCACCCTCAAGCCCTTTTATTTCAAGGTCGGTTATAGCGTATTCTCGGCGGCTGTACATCACTACATCCACAGTTATCACAATGATAATCACCGCCAGAACAAGAAGCAGGGCAAGGTGTACCCCGCCATGCGACAGAATGAACGACAGCTTCTTATGCGTAGCCAGATAATGCTTGATCTTACCGTATAGTTTATTCATCATCGTCAATGGGAAAAACATTTACGCAAAAATAAGAAAATTTGCCATAACCATCTGTAAAAATGGTACAATCATCTTGAATTTTCGTTATGAATGGTTTGTCCACCTGGCATTTGCTGTCCCCGGAGAGGAATCAGAAAATGTTTGACTCAAACCGGTAACTGATGAGGAATAAGACGGCTTGAAATAATACTCTTTTCAGAAGACAGAAGGAGACCGCCGAGGCCTGCGTGAAAGCAGGATGTCGGCGGTCACTCCATGTCAGTATAAGTGTGTGTTTTTCAGAATCCTATGCGTGAGCGGGAGTTGCCCGAGAGGCGCTCGTTGAAGCAACATTCCACTATGGCGTTGATATCAAGTTCATCGCTGCCTGAAAGGATGGCGTTGACCGAGTGCTTACGCGCTATATTCTCAATCTCGCCGCCCGAGAGATCGAAACGCGAGGCAAGCATGGAGGCATCGCTGTCAGTGAGGCCTTTAAGCATGGTCTGCCAAATCTTTGCGCGCGACTCGGCGGTGGGCTTCTCGAAACGAATCTTGTAGAGGAAGCGGCGCTCGAAGGCCTTGTCGAGATTGGTCGTGAGATTAGTGGTGGCGATCATTATACCGTCGAGCGCCTCCATCTCCTGAAGGATGATATTCTGAATGGAATTTTCCATCTTGTCCACAGCCTTGGAAGCACCTTCCATGCGCACGCCCAATACTGCGTCGGCTTCGTTGAAGAGTAATATGGGAGCCAACTCACGGTTACGGCAATAGTTGCGGTAGCGGTCAAAGAGCGCCTTGATATTTTTCTCGCTTTCGCCCACCCAGCAGCTCTTGATCTTATCTACGTCCACGCGCATGATGTCGCGGCCGGTCAGGCGGGCGAGCTGATATACGGTTTCGGTCTTACCGGTACCGGGAGCTCCGTAGAATATGCAGCAGAATCCCTTGCGCATACCGGCCTTTTCGAGGCGCGACTGCACGTCGGCGAAGCGTTCGGCCGAAAGTATTGAGGTAAGTTCATTGATCTGCCGGGCTTCTTCAGTATTATAGATCAGGTGCTTCTCAGTGAGAGTGTCGGCCTTGATCAGCCCCTTGTCAGACTTCGACGCGTTGCTGAGGTTAAGGTCAGCGAGAAGTTCTTCCTTGGCCGAATCAGTGAGCTTGAAGGCATCGGATCGGGCCATGCCGTCCTCATTTACGTTCTCGATAAGTTTCTCCCCGAAAAGGTCTGACGAGCGCGAGCGGAGCTCGTTACGCACCCAGGTGGGAATTTTGTCGTCGTCGTAGAGGTCTTGAATATCGCTGAAGCCAATGTTATCGTCGTTGTTCTGCACGAAGAGGTGTGCCATAAACACGAAGAGAAGCGTATCGTCCTTATCAAGGTTATGATTCTTGAGGCCGCGCGAAAGCGACGAGAGGTGGATCTGACCGAGCATGTCGCGGACGTATTCCTTAAGATAGTCATAAGAAATCTCGTCATCATCTTTTTCGCTCATCAGCTCGGCGAAGCGATCGAAGAATCCCTGAAGATTCATCACGGGCTCCTCAGTGTGAACATAAGGCTCATTGTTGCGCAGAGCCTTGAGCACCTCGGAGGGCACACGGAAGCTGAGCGAATTGCGGCTGCGCGATGAGCGTATGTAGCGGAGCGAATCAAGGTGGTCAATGTCATCGGCCAAGCGGAGGAACTTGGTGGTGCGACAATCAGTATAACGGGCAAGTTCCGACATCATAATACGGCTGTCCTCGCTGCGGTCTACAAACATGGCGAGAAGTACCGTCTGAACGGCCGAAAGCTTGAGCTTGCGCGCGGCGTACTTAATATATACGTCGGCCTTGGCATAGAATTCGTCGCTGAGGTTGGAGTTCTCGGCCAGCTCCACGATGTGCTCAAATGCTTCGAGGATACTTTTGGGTCGGGTGACCTTTACGTTGGCCTTGATCAGACGGTTAGCGAGTTTCTCAGAGTGTGTAATTTCCAGCTTTCTCATAATGTAAATAGCTTTTTCTAATTGTTACGTTGCAAAATTACTCCCGTGCTGTATCATTCAGCGATACAGGTTGAGAAAATTATAATGGTCCGGTGAATTTTTTTACCGGATTTCCTCTTTCGAGGGCGTCGTGGCAACTCCACAGCTGCGACTTGGAGTCAGCGATGCGCTCCTCGTTGATGGCGCGGAGCTTAAGCATAAGTCGCTCACGGGCGAGTGCCTTGTTCTGCGACTGGGAGCGCTCGTCGGAGCATTTCACGCTCAGTCCGGTGGGGATGTGCACTGCCCTAACGGCTGTCTCCACCTTATTGACATTCTGCCCACCTTTGCCGCCTGAGCGGGTGGTATCATACATAATGTCGGAATCGTCCACTGTCGGGAGGTCAGGCTCGTCAAAGAAGCTGACGCCTACATACCAGTTGCTCCTGCGGTGACCGGGGCGATAAGGATTGCGTGTAGAGCGCCACAGCACTGTCCCGCCCCACTCCTCTTCAAAGCCGGCTGGGAGCTCACCGTCAACTGCCAGTGTAAGTGACATATAGCAGTCGGCGGCCTGATTGTGAGGCTCGCAGTCGCTGATACGCAGCGAGGGCATGGGTTTCAGTAGCTCTCGGGCAACGAGTGTCACGGCTCGCGCACATTCCACGGGTCCACGCCCGGCGGTAATCTGTATATACTTTTTCATTCGGATGAGTGCTTGATGTTTAGTCGGGGTTTAATCATAGTCAATACTTCCACTGTAGGTTCGATTAGTCGGAGTATCTCGGTGGAATCCTTATATGCCATAGGCGATTCATCGAGCGTGGCGGCGCTTACCGACGTGGAATAGATACCGGCCATAGATTTCTTGAAATCGTCGAGCGTGATGATTTTGCGGGCTTGTGCCCGGCTCATCACCCGTCCTGCTCCGTGGGGCGCTGTGGAGAGCCACTCATCATTACCCTTTCCGATGCATATCGCGATGCCGTCGCGCATATTAAACGGAATAGCCACCTTTACCCCCTCGCTTGCATCGATAGAGCCTTTGCGGAGCACGGGTACCTCGCCGTCGACTGCTATATAATTATGTGTGGTGAATATCGACTCGGTGCATTTTGCTTTACATAACTTGCGGAGAATAGCGAAGATGCGATCGCGGATAATGTAGTGATTATAAAGAGCGTAGGCGCGAGCTATGACCATATCGCCGAGGTATCCGCGCAGCGCATCACCCCACAGATAGCCCGTATACTTGGCTCGCTTGGGATTTTGAGCCACGGCGTGCCAGTAAGCCGCCACTTTCGTGCCGAGATTCCGTGAGCCGGTATGGATGGTCAGCCAGCCCTCACCGGAAGAAGCGTCCTCGCCATATTCTATAAAGTGGTTACCGCCGCCAAGCGTGCCGATGCTCTTGTAGAAAATTCCTTCCTGCAACTTAATGCGACGGCAGAAATCAGTGATAAAGCGGGCGTCGATGCGCGGAAGTTCGTCGATAAGGTCGGGCGCGGCGGAGCGTGCTCGCTGATACTGCGAGTTGAGAAATCGCATCATCTCCTTCTCGTTGAGCGAATTTTTAGAACAAATATCCGTGCCCATGGGTATCGCCTCGCGTATGCGATGGTCAAGGAGCGGAAAGTCCTCGACCGATACGGGGGTCGAGAGGCGGTGCATGGAGATGGTGCAACCTATGTCGCCGCCCACGTGGTCAGGATTCACATAAGCACCTATGGCGTAAGCCGTGCCCACGTTACAGCTGTTTCCGGCGTGCACGTCGGGCATCTGCACGATGCGGATTCCTTCCATGGCAGGGTGGTCACAAAGTTCCTCGATCCATTTCATCGCCGACTCCTCAATATTATCCGTGAATATTTCAGCCTTTGCCGTTTTACCGTTAATTATCATAGATTAAGAATTTTCTGCAAAGTTACCGGGGCGGTGCGCAACAGATTTGCGCAACACAAAAAAATTTGATAGTTTTGCAAAAAAATTGATCTGATGCCACTCAACCGCTCCACACTCATCCGCATTTCCACCATCGACCGCTGCCTGCAAAACCGCTACCGCCGCTGGACAATCAATGATCTTATCGACGCGTGTACTGACGCTTTGGCGGAGTACGAAGGTCGCAGTAATCCCGTGAGCCGCCGCACTTTTCAAAACGACCTGGCTCTGATGCGCAGCGACCGCCTGGGTTACAACGCGCCCATAGTGGTGCGCGACAATAAGTATTATGAATACGAGGATCCTGATTACAGCATTACCCACCTGCCGCTCAACGATGAGGGACTCGACGCGCTCAACTCGGCGCTCGACATCTTGCGCCAGCTTCAGGGCTTCCCCCAACTTGCCTCTTCGATAGACATCATAAGCAAACTCAACGAGCAGATTTCGCGCCACACCGGCGAGTCAGTGCCGGCTATGGATATGGATTATGTGCCGGGCTACCGCGGAGCCAGGCATATAGGCACCATTTACGAGGCAGTGCGCAAGCAGCAGACTATCGAGATTGAGTATCAATCGTTTAAAGCGCGTGAGGCAGCCACGCTCATAGTATATCCTTATCTGCTGAAGGAGTACAACAACCGGTGGTTTCTTATATGCGAGAAGTCGTCCAACCGTAGCCCGCAGGTGAATATTTTTGCTCTTGACCGCATCCACAGCGTAAGGGTTGCACAGGAGCATCCGTTCAAGAAATGCGTGGCATTTGACCCGGCTCATTTCTTTGATGATACATTGGGCGTGTCAAAGACTATTCATGACCGCGCCCATCGGGTGGTCATAAAGGTGGATGCTGACCAGGCGCCCTACGTGGAGTCAAAGCCCTTTCATCGCTCGCAGAAAGTGGAGCAGCGTTTCCGCGACGGCAGTATTCAACTGTCACTTAAAGTGGTGCTCAATCACGAGCTCGAAAGGCTGATACTGGGATTCGGGGCTCACGTGGAGGTCATAGCCCCTCCGGCTTTACGCGAGCGGATAGCCGGACACGTGCGTAGGGCTTCAGCGCATTATGAATAATTTTACCGGATAGTGTATCGAAAAATGCGACACCCGGGCACTAATTTCGCGGTCGATACCAACTAATTATTTCCACATTATGAATAAACCAATGTTCCGCGTGATAGGCTTCGGGCAAGAGACAGCCGGAGCTATCGACAAAATTAAGTCAAGTGACTACGAATCTACTGAAGCCTTCATGGCTGACAGCTCTACGGATATAGCGCCGCTCGACGGCGACCACATGGTGATTCTTCTCGCTCCGAAGGTTGACGAGGCCTTTCTTGCTGCTGCCTGCAAGTTTAGTCAGGCGCGAGTGCTGACCCTCGGGGTAGTGGCTGAGGCTCCGGATTTTGATTGCAGCAACTATGCAATCCTATCGGTAACGAAGCCTGAGAAATTCGCAGAGACTGTCGACACTGTGCTCTATCCACTGAGCAAACCAAATCTTATCGCTCTCGACTTCATGGACATTGCCACCGGGCTTCACGAAGCATCTACATTTACCACAGCTACGGCTTCCGCTCAGGGCGAAAACCGCATCAAGGAGGCCATCGATAAGGCTGTGTCTGAAGTAGGGAAAGAGAAATTATCGCAGTGCAAGCGACTGATTATCAACGTACGGTTTGACCCGGAGTCGGCCACTCCTACGCGAATGAGCGAGATGCAGGCTCTTGCAGATTTTGCTGCGGAACTCGACGATGATAAAAACGTGATATGGGGCGTGAGTAAAGACTCGTCGCTTCCCGAAGGTTTTATCACCGTGTCACTTCTCGCGTCATAAAGCCTGGAAATAGCCTCACTCCTGCTCAAGTATCTCGGCGGGGGTGAGGATTTCAAGAGCACGGGTGCCGCGGCGGGTACCGGTCAGATAGGCTATGCGCTCATCCTCGGCTATATGTCCGTCATCTACAATCTTGCGAAGTGCCTCGACCGAATAGCGGGGTGCGGGCTCGTCTTCATGCGGAAAATAATATGCGGCCACGCCGTAACTAAGTGCCAACCAGCGATGTACCTCCACGTTATGGCAGATGGCAAACGTGGGATTATTGCCGCGGAACGATGCAATAAACCTCGCTGAGGTGCCGTGGAAAGCATCGGTAAATATAGCCTTGGTGCCCACGCGTATCTCTGACATCACGGCCTGACGGGCAAGGAATGAAGTGACATCGGCATCGGTCAACACAGGCACTTCAAGTTTGGATCCGAGGGAGGTCTCCACCTCCGTTGCAACTCTGGTCATTACGCGCACGGCCTCGACGGGGTATTTACCGTAGGCCGTCTCGCCTGAAAGCATCATGGCATCGGCTCGCTGAGCCACGGCATTGGCCACGTCGGAAATCTCGGCGCGGGTGGGACGCGGATGTTCGATCATCGTATGGAGCATCTGTGTGGCCACTATCACAGGCTTATGGGCTGCGATACACTTATTTATGAGCATCACCTGTATGCCGGGGATGCGCTCGGCGGGTACTTCGATACCCAGGTCACCACGAGCTACCATGATACCGTAAGACGCGGCAAGAATACCGTCGAAATTATCTATACCCTCCTGATTTTCAATCTTTGAGATTATCTGTATATCAGAGCCGAGGCTGTCGAGGATACTTCTCACCTCAGCTACATCGGCAGCCGAGCGCACGAATGAGTGAGCTATGAAGTCCACCCCGAGCTCTACGGCGTAACCTATATTGCGGCGGTCGCGCTCTGTCACCGCGGGGAGGTCGATGCTCACTCCGGGCAGGTTTACGCTTTTGCGCGAGCCGAGCTCACCATCGTTTTCGGCAGTGACGGTCACGGTATCACCCTCGACGGAATTGACAAGAAATTCGAGTTCGCCGTCATCGATAAGCATGCGGTCGCCGGCCTTGAGCACCTTGGCTATATTGGCGTAGTTGAGACATATTTCCTTTGCAGTGGTCACTCCTTCAGGATTGCCGTGGACGAGTACCACATCGCCCGCCGTAAAGTGTACCGGCTCACCCGTCTCGGTCACGGTGGTACGTATCTCCGGGCCCTTGGTGTCCATCATGATGGCAAGCGACGGATCGGCGGCTCGGGTATTGTCGACGATCTTCTTAAATCCCTCATAATCAAGGTGGGCTGAGTTCATGCGCACTACGTTGACTCCCGCTTCGGAGAGCGACTTTATGAATTCGATGTCGCAACGCTTGTCTGACACCGTGGCTACAATCTTGGTGAATTTCTGCATAAATGAAGAATTTTTACTCGGATGACTGTGTTGTCATTCCTTAATTTTAACAAATAAAATGCCGTGATTGTTGCAACAACATGCGCAATACTGCTGTTTTTATAATATGAAACCTGAAGAATTACTCGACTTGACCGGCATGGTGGCGCTCGTCACCGGAGCCGGCGACGGAATCGGCGCGGGATGTGCCGAGATCCTTGCAGCAGCGGGCGCGAAGGTTGTGGTCAGCAACCTCACCGTCGCCAAAGCTGAAGATATTGTGGCTAAAATCAAGGCCGGTGGTGGCGAGGCTGTGGCTTGCGCATGTAATGTGCTGGTCGACGATGACCTCGTGGCGGCCGTGGATTTCACGCTGAAGACTTACGGGAAAATCAATATTCTCGTCAACAATGCCGGAGGCGGTGGCGCTGGTCGCGAAAACCCGTTCAAGATTGACCGCGCTTATGTGGAGCGTATCTACTCGATGAACGTCTTTGCTCCGTGGCGGTTATGCCAACTCGCAGCTCCCCACATGCAGGAGGCGGGATATGGCAGCATAGTGAATATCTCGTCGATGAGCAGTATCAATCATAGCCCTGACATAGCTATCTATGCGTCGACCAAGGCGGCACTCAACCATCTATCGGCCAATCTTGCTCACGACTTCGGACCGATGGGCATACGCATCAATTGTGTGGGTCCCGGCGCCACGCGCACCCATGCGCTCGACTCGGTGTTGACTTCTGAAATAGAGGAGCGGATGCTCGCACATACGCCTATTCACCGCCTCGGTGAGGTATCTGATATAGCACAGGCCGTGCTATTCCTCGCCTCCCCCATGGCCGCATGGATTTCAGGCCAGACGCTCATGGTCAACGGCGGCGGCGTCCAGACACTCGACTGATTACCAAAAGGCCGAATACGAGTTATTGACATATGCTTTGCACTATCTTTCGAGGGGGTGAAGATTAGCGCGAATGAGGGCTGGAAGCCCGATGTGGTCATTAACCGCGGATGCAAGTCCGCGGAGAGGATAAACTACTGAAAATGAGCTTCGGAGGAGCGATGTTGTGTGAGGCTCCCACACAACATCGCTCTTTCAGAGCTCAGAATCCGAGGATTATCTATGCCGCGCACTTACATGCGCGGTTAACGACAACAACGCCGCTCCGCGGCTGAAGTTACAATAGCATAATAAAATCGCTAAAAAAAGTGGCTATTCAAAAAAAAATGTTAACTTTGCAATGTTAAGCGTCCTGTTTTTGAGGGTAAACGCATCACATAGTTCTCTCCCTGTAGCCGTCATCGCGACCAGAAGCGCGCGGCTGCTGAGGACTTTACCCCTCGTTTCTGATAAAAATATCCGGAGCGGGAGGGAGTTAAAGAATTACCTGAAAGCAAGTTAGTTCCTTTTTTTTGATGACCCTTTCAGAAGCGATAGAAACTACGGTTGCAGCGAAGACTGCTCAGGGTCGCGATTCGTCGGCACGCAAGCTTATGTTTGCCGGCAAGTGCGCCGCCGAGTTTTGCAACATCGCTTCACTGCCCCTCGAAAACATAGACCGGGATTGGATAGAGGGCTTCACACGATGGCTCACGGAGAACAAGCACCTCTCCCCCAACTCCCGCGCCACCTATCTTCGCTCTCTATATTCAGTACTACGCGCTGCGGCAAAAGATGGAGCTGCAGTCGACCTCTCGGCTATTCCTGCGGAGTTGCGCTCCAACAAGCCGGCTGCCCCACAACCGAGAGAAGCGGATAAGGAATCGAAGCCGGACACAAAATACTGGTTTGCCATGAAGTGCCGCGAAGTCGACAGCGCCACAATGTCAGCGAAATTCGCTAAGGACTTCCCTGATGTTGAGACGTTTCGCACTGACGTAGAGCGGATGGTTGCGACCCCGACGGGAAAACGCCTGCGCATGGTGGAGCTACTGAAAGACATCATCTTCTTTCGCACGTCGCTTTCCACTTGTGACCATATCAAGCGCGCGTGGCACGACATCGCTTATATCTACGACTACGCCGCCGACGGCCACCGCCACCCTGCTATCGTGAAGGCGATGGATATGAAGATGTTTATGTACTTCAACGACATAGCCCCTGACCGCATACTCCTCTACTTCCCTGACGAGGCTATATGCACCACTATAGCCGACGGCACTCCCGTGGCCATAGCCGACGGACGCTTCCGCGGTGCCAGCGGCAAAGTAATCGGCACCAATCCCGCCAACAATCTCGAAGCCACCGTAGCCGTCAACTTCCCCCTCCTGGGCATCGCCGCCACCGCCCCCATCCCCTGGCGTTTCCTGAGGAAACTGAACCAATGAAACTGTCTATTGAAAATGGCCTCTGTAAAAGGTAACATAGTGCTCAACGGCATCAATACGGTAACAAGCCTATTGTTTCCCGTAGTTACTTTCCCCTACGCCGCAAGAATTTTGTTGCCTGACGGAATAGGTGCTATCAATTTCTTAAATTCAATCATTGGGTACATCATCTTGCTTACGAGCCTTGGTATACCCATGTATGCAGTTAAGGAAATTGCGCGTCATCGTAACGACCGTATTGAAAGGGATAAAGTTGCCATAGAAATCACGATTCTCAGTATCATATTATGTGTTCTCGGATATATATTGGTATGGATTTTAGCCACCCATATTCCTCGTATCCATGAACAAGCCAGATTATTCTATATTCTTAGTCTCAGTATACTGTTCACATCCATTGGCGTAAACTGGTTTTACCAAGGAATTGAAGATTTCAAGTTTATTACTATACGCGCAGTTATAATCAGATTCTTATCAGCATGCGCACTGTTTATCTTCGTAAAAAGTCCATCAGATCTCCTCATATATGGTATCATAACAGTTGCATCTACAGTAGGAAATAATCTCATAAATTTTGTTCACCTGCGCAAGCATATCAGCATCAGGAATATTTCGCTCTCTTCTCTTAACGTCAATCGACACATAAAGCCTGCCATTCAGGTATTCATACTTAACCTCATAATAAGCATGTACCTGCAACTCAATTCCGTAATGCTCGGTTTCATGTCAGGCGATGAGGCAGTAGGCTACTACACAGCCGGTTCTAAAATTACATATATCGGTATATCGGTCATTTCTTCAATAGGCACGGTGCTTTTGCCACGATGCTCCCACCTCATAAAGTCAGGAAAATACGACGAATTTGCTGTTATTATCAACAAATCTCTAAAGCTGACTCTCGCTTTATCGTTACCTCTGGCAGCCGGACTCATTATATTGTCGAGACCTCTTACTATTACATTCTGCGGTGAATCATTCCTTCCCTCAATTCCTATTCTGTACATAACTGCACCCATTGTAATATTTGTCACACTGACTAACGTCATGGGCATTCAGATCCTATACCCGATGGATAAGATTAACATAGTAGTTACCAGTGTAGGTGCGGCCGCCATTTTAAATATTATTCTTAATTTAGTATTAATTCCGCAATACAAAGCAATAGGAGCTGCTTTTGCTACTCTAATTTCAGAGTTTTCAGTATTTCTAATTCAATTAGTATTAGGAAAAAAGTTCTACCCGTTCAAGTTATCAGCTTTCTTTGATTATAAATATATTACGGCAACTTTAATTATGGGTATTGCCGTTTATTTACTGAGTATTGTTACTATTGGGAATTTACTAAAAATCATAATTGCCTTCACTTGTGGAATAACTATATATATTACAGTCCTCGTGACCATGCATGAAGAACTGATACTACAGGTAAAGGACCTTTTACTCTCAAGGTTCAGACACACCTAAATCCAATAAGTTAGCAAGTATGATATCATTCATAAAAAAATTGGTACGGGTTATAATTGACTTGCCATATATAATATTCTTCAACTTTTATTATCTTCCTTTCAATCAAGCTATCCATCTACCCATTTGGTTAAATAAGCCTAAATTTATAAAGCTGAAAGGGAAGATACATGTCAATTTTGAAGCGTCCCGGGGGAGTATAAGGCTCGGTGAATATATAGTATCGACTATTCCTAATAACGGTATAATATTAGATATTGCCGGCGATTTAACTTTTAACGGACCTATCATAATTGGAAGTTCTTCCGCTATATGTATTGGAAGGACAGGACACTTGGTTTTCGGTTCAGATATAACAGTTACAGCCTCGTGTATTTTCTCATGTTTTTACCGTATTACTATCGATAGTAACACTACAGTTTCGTGGAATTGCGAGTTTTATGACACTGATTTTCATCTGCTTACTAATGCAACGACACGACTAAAAGAGTCGGGAGGCTATGCTCCGATCTATATTGGTAAAAATTCATGGATATGTCAGGGTTGTAAAATTATGAAAGGAGTTAGTTTAGCTAACTTCACTACAGTAGGCTCATACACTAAACTTTTTGGCAAGAAAATCAATAATGAATATTGCATAATAGTCAATCGAACAGAAATAAGTATTCTTAAACAAGGTCTATACTTTAATGTGAATGATTGCAACATTCAATATGATGATATTACGACAAACTGACTATAAACATGAACCGAGTAAAAATTTTAGTAGCATGTCATAAAGCAGACCCTGCTATACGACAAGATGACATTTACATGCCGGTGCATGTAGGTAAATCGCTTAATCCAAACCTTGAGTTAGGATTTCAACCTGACAATACCGGTGACAATATTTCCTCAAAAAACGACACTTATTGTGAGCTAACCGCGCTATATTGGGCTTGGAAAAATCTTAAAGATGTTGACTATATCGGACTCTCACATTACCGAAGATATTTTGACTTTAAGACCTGGGGGACTTCCGTCAGATATATCACACCTGATGAGATAGAGGGACTCAGCGATTTAAATATAGATCCGTCAAAGCTCCGGAAGGATGAAGTAATATTACCTTGCTTCTTTTCGATCCCCAACTCTGTATGGAAAAATTTCTCCAGCCACGTCCTTGCACAAGATCTTTATATCCTCTACAAAGTAATCGAAAAATATTCTCCTGAATATCTGCCGTCATTTGAAAAATACATGTTAGGCAATCGTAGGACTGCTTACAACATGTTTGTAATGTCGCGTGAGAATTTTGATAAATATTGCAGTTGGCTTTTCATGATACTTGAAAAGGTAGAAAAAGCAGTAAAACTTCACTCTTACGTATCTTACCGAAGACTATTCGGTTACCTCGGCGAAATACTCCTCCCCGTATATTGCATGGCTAATAAGCTAAGAATAAAGACTACAAGGGTAGCATTCTGCACCAACGAGGGTAGTATTTTAAATACCAAAGGTAAGCGACAGATCAAAAACTTTCTTTATGATATATCTTATCAGCTTTCAAGAATTCCAAAGAAAAAGACTCTAAGAGATGATTACTGGGAAATGTATCTGAAAGCTGACGGAATAGAAATATAATTACTATGAAAATCCTCTTTATTGATCCAATTTGCCCTGAGGGACACAAGAATTTCAATCGCATTCACATTAATGCGTTGAAGAATCAATATGGAGAAGTGGATTGTGTATTCGAAGACGGATATCTCGCTGACGAATTCAAAACCATATATTCGTTTCCTGAAATCTTTATGCCCAATAACGGACTAACGAACCGCATAAAGATCTATCGGAACTGGAGAGCTATAGCTAAACACGTAGATTTCTCAAAATACGATGCAGTAATTGTGTCGTATTACGATGAAATTACTTTCGGATTCTTGAAACTTCCCAAGAATTGCTATCTCATTAATCATAACAATCTATCAGGGGTGGAAAGTAGCAGTCTGAAGCGCCTGTTATACAAATCCATATCTAAGGGTTGCACACAGATTGTTATGGATAAATTATCGCATGAATATTTAGAATCCATCGGAATACCTAAGATTAAAACTATCGCCCATGGATTACCCGCGCCATTTGCTATCAACGAAGATTGGGATTCTTCATATCAGGCTGATATAAAAGATTTCTCTCATATAATATTCTCACCGTCTGCCGGAAGCACTGATGTAGAGTTCATATATTCATTGACTTCTAATCAAGATTTTATTGAGCTCCTAAAAAGCACTGATACAAAGCTAATTATTAAGGTTTCCGCTGATTCTTCTATTCCTCATATCTCATCACCTTATTTTCAATTTATCAAAGAGCGACTGTCAACTGATGATTACCGGCAGTTGTTTCTGAGAAGTTCAATTATACTTATCCCCTATCCCGAAACATTCAAGTATAGAAGTAGCGGGGTATTTATGGAATCGATTGCCAACCACAAAAATTTCCTTGTATCTGCCATTCCGGCATTCACTATATATGAGAATTTATTCGGTCAATCTCACTTTTTTGATTCAATTTCTGATTTAATCAACAAAGCCAAGGTTCTATTATCTGAAAAAGAATCTGAGATTTTAACTCTTCAGGCATTCGATAAATTATTAACACCTGACTATTCTTTTATCGAACATACGAGCGAGAAATAGAAGATTATCCATGCCAAACAAGAACATCATATCGCCTCTCACTCTTCTCCTTTTTGCAACAGTAGATATACTACTGTATGACACCGGGACTCCCATCCTTCAATTACTGTTTTCAGTATTATCTTACGGATTCATATTATTGAATTCCGTTAAAAATATCAATACCGGCGTATTATATTTTATATCTTTCAATGTTATTACAATCGGTTACGGTAATTATCAAGGAGTGGAAGATACACAATATGGTTACTGGGGAATGAGAATTGGTCCATTCTCAGCTAATATACTTTTTACATTGTTATTAGTCTTGATGGTGGGAATAAAGAAAAATTTTAAATCTTTAATTCCTAATGATATATTTTCTCGATTCTTCTTATTCTTCTTTGTATGGGGCTTAGTAGTAGGCACACTTATGACAGTTTGGGGGGTGAATTATACTGATAATTATTTATCTGATATAATGATATTTCTTCCGGCCGTATTCTATATAGTACTTTGCAAAGACTTAAGTCTCAATGACTTGCGCACAGTGATACAATACCTTATTCCCATCACAATGTATTCGCTGTTTCTTGCGTATGTCCTTGATAAGAAATGTCGTTATTCAGCCGAGGAATTCCTGATAGGCAATTCATTTATTAATCTGGCACCTTTCGCCGTGATTGTTCTATATAGATATATGAATCGCAAGGCTCAAATTGCCTACATCGCTTTATTAATCTTTTTGTTTATGACTTTATCCATTCTCATTGCAGGTAAAATCATAATCGGCTTCATACTTCTTATTGTATGGTGGATGTGCAGGAATAAGAAATGGCGATATTTCAATCTCACAGTCATTTTTGCGGTAATTCCACTACTTGTAATTTTATTGAAAACCCTTATAGATGTAGTAGGTAGCAACAGTGGAATTATATCATTTAAATTAGGTCAAGTCGCATCTTTGTTCTCTAATGAAGGATTCCTTGTATTAGCAGCGGAGCGCAGTAGTGTTGGCAACATCATTGCCGAAACGATCACCTTATGTAAATTCCTTATTACGCATCCTATCTTTCTCATTTTTGGGAAAGGATTCGGAGGAGGCATACCTGATTTATTCGGCTTCTTGTTTCAGTTTGCCGGTGCTGCCGGTTATGCTTATGTCGACGGTGTGAGAAACAATTATTTCAATCTTCACATTGCGCCCCTTAAAGTATTGATTGACGGTGGTATAATAATATTCGCATATTATGTAAAAGTATTATATCGAATCTTGAAACTCAAGACCGGCATGAGTTTTCTTGCATTTTTAATGATGGTATTCTTTTTTTATGTAAGTAAAGAACTCATGCTGCTGACATATATATTGCTGCGAATCTGTTATCTGGAAAAACTTGATTCTCAATTAATATCTGCCCGTAACGAGCAACATATTCCGGCTGCTAAATAATTAACGCATGGGACGATTATGTGTAATATACAATATGGCTGCAAAGTATCGCGAACCTATATTCAGGCTCATAGATCGTCATATTGATACTGACTGGTATTATGGTTATCCACTCGATGGAATAAAAGAATTGGACTCATCTATATTAAAGAGAACATCCCGCTTACAAAGAACTAATCTCATTGGCCCGATATATTGGCAAAAAGGCGTTCACTCACTTATCAGTAATCCAGAGTATAATACCTTTATTGCATTAGGAGAGCCTTTTGCATTATCCACATGGATGTTGCTTATAAAGAAAAGGCTTTTCTACAGAAATAAACGAATCTTCTTGTGGAGCCACGGGTGGTATGGTAATGAATCCCGACTGAAGAAATGGATAAAGAATCTGTTCTTCGGTCTGGCAGATGGTACTTTTCTATATGGCAATCACGCCCGAGAGATTGCAGCAAGGTGCGGTGCTGACACTGAGAAGCTTTTCGTAATCCATAATTCTCTTGACTACGAACAGCACATTGCACTTCGCAATACAATCTCGGAGTCAGATATATATACCCGTCACTTCGGCAACAGCCACCCCACGCTCATTTTTATAGGACGACTGACTAAAACCAAGCAACTCCATCTCATTCTCGAAGCCCTTGCTATTCTTCGTGATAAAGGGGAAGAGTACAACATGGTATTCGTAGGTGATGGAGAGGAACGTAAGGGTCTCGAAAAAATAGCTGAAAGCCTTCTCCTGCCTGTGTGGTTTTACGGAAGTTGCTACGACGAAGCCGAGAATGCCGAGCTGATTTATAATGCCGACTTATGTGTATCGCCAGGCAACGTAGGTCTTACGGCAATTCACTCAATGACTTTCGGCACGCCTGTGCTTACCAACTCTGATTTCTCAACACAGATGCCTGAATTTGAAGCTATACGGGAAGGCTCGACAGGATCATTCTTTGAAAAAGGGTCGAAAGATGATCTCGCAGCAGCCATCTCAGGTTGGTTTGCGGCTCCGGGATATTCACGTAAACACATCCGCCAAGCCTGCTACGAAGAAATCGACAGCTCGTGGACGCCTGAATTTCAGTTAGATGTTATGAAAAAGCATCTCAAATTAGACTTTGAATAATGGAAAAAATCATTCTTATTGTTCCTTACTTTGGAAGATTCCATAATTATTTTCCTTTCTTTTTAGAAAGTTGCAGGAATAATCCTTCAATTAACTGGCTAATCGTCACTAACGACCATACAGCATATTCTTATCCTTCTAACGTCAAAGTCATTTATACTACATTTCGCGACCTGAAGGATCAAATTCAAGGACTCTTTCCTTTTGGAATTTCGCTCGAAAATCCCTATAAATTATGTGATTACAAACCGGCTTACGGTATTATTTTCGAGAAAGAAATATCAGGTTATGATTTTTGGGGTTACTGCGACGTTGACATAATATTTGGAAATATAAGGAAGTTCTTTACGCCTTCTGTCCTTTCGTGCAAGGAGAAAATTCTTTCACGCGGGCACCTTTCTCTCTACAGAAATAATGAGCGAATGAACCAGTTTTTCAAGACTTCCACTGATGGGCTTTATAAGAAAGTTTATACTGATAATCGTGGATATGCATTTGATGAATGGGGTGAATCAGGTATCTCAAATTATCTACGACGTGAGTTGAACGATGATGTTTTTTGGGACGAGATCGATTTTGATGACATCTTGACTACTTCTTCAAATTTTAAACCGGCTCAAAAGTTGAACCAAGGATATATTAATTCTATTTACGAGTATAATAACGGAAATCTTTTCAGAATATATCAAACCCCGGAAACCGGAGACACCATTCTTAAAGAAGAAGTATTATATGTCCACTTTCAGAAACGTGACTTAACAGTTGAGACTTCAGATTTAAGCCACTACTTCATTGTCCCTGACAGATTCATTAATCCGGTGAGTATTGATCTTGTTACTCTTAAAAAATTGGGGAAAGAAAAGCCCATCAACGCCCAATATTTCAAGATTAAATTCTTAAATTTGAAACGCCGCTTAATAAACCTTCTGAAATAATGCCCACGCTACTTCAAATAAACGTCACTGCCAACTGGGGGTCGACCGGAAAGATTGCCGAGGATATCGGTAAGGTGGCCATTGATGCCGGTTGGGAGAGTTGGGTTGCATACGGCCGAGGGAAGCCTGAGAGCGCTTCAAATTTGATACGCATCGGTAATGATTTCGACATGCGGCTACATGGCCTGCAGACAAGGCTGTTTGACAACCATGGGTTGGCATCGAGAGCTGTAACGAAAGCATTTGTCAAGAAAGTCAAGGAATTACGACCCGACATTATCCATCTGCATAATATCCACGGGTATTACCTTAACTATCCTATTCTATTTGATTTCCTCAAGCAATGGGGTGGACCTGTAATATGGACTTTACACGATTGCTGGCCCTTCACAGGACACTGCGCTTTTCACGAATATGCAAAATGTGATCGATGGCAGAGTCTCTGCCATGATTGTCCGCAGCTACGCTCCTTTCCGGCATCTTTGCTGATGGATCGGAGCGAGAAGAATCATCTCGATAAGCAACGTGCATTTGCCCTCATGCCCAATCTGACTTTCATCCCTGTATCTGACTGGCTGAGAGGCGAATTGTCACAGTCATTTTTAGGTGGCTACCGATCATTTACAATTCACAACGGTATCAACCTATCCACATTCCATTTCGACGAACACGTTAAGTTTCATGCACCCAAGAAAAATATTTTGGGCGTGGCAAGCGTATGGGATAAGCGAAAAGGGCTGGATGAGTTTGTCAAGCTTCGCCGGCTCCTCCCTGATGATTATACCATCACACTTGTAGGTCTCTCCGGGAAACAGATTGCTTCTCTACCCGAAGGCATTACAGGTATTTCCCGAACTGAAAATGTGGATCAACTCGTGGAACTATACACAAAAGCCTCAGTATTTGTAAATCCCACATTGGAAGATAATTTCCCCACCACCAATATTGAAGCCCTTGCGTGTGGCACACCTGTAATTACCTACAATACAGGCGGTTCGCCGGAAGCCATTGACGATAAGACAGGATTTATAGTACCTTATCAAGATGTCGATGCTTTAGCTGAAAAGATTATGGAGACCTGCGAAAATAATACATTCAGCCCTCATGACTGCCGAGTGCGTGCCGAAAAACTATTTGACCAGCAACAGGTATTTCAGCAATACATCAGTTTATATAATTCACTGCTTCAGAAATGATACGTCTGATAATATTTTACCTGCTTTATCTGAAACACAAGTTGTTTCTCCATAAAGTTAAGCTCCGCGGATTTTGCGTAATATTCTCCTTCCCCGGGTGCTCTATCAACCTGGGCCGTGGCACCATAAACTCCTCATTTACAAGCAATATGCTTGGCTTATGGCAGCGTACAATTATGGTAGCTCGCTACGGGGGCAAGATTGAGATAGGCGATGGCTTCGGAATTTCCGGTTCTACTATCTACTCAACCTGCTCCATTAAAATAGGTAACAACGCCACAATAGGAGCCAACTGCAAAATCATCGACAATGATTTTCATCCGCTCGATCCTGATCAAAGGCGTGAAGGACGAAATGAGGAGTGTACCAAGCGGGCTCCTATCACTATCGGTAACGATTGCTTCATAGGCATGAACAGCATAATTCTAAAAGGAACTACATTAGGAAATAACGTCGTAGTAGGAGCCGGAAGTGTGGTGCATGGTACCTTTCCCGACAACTGCATCATTGCCGGTAATCCTGCTAAAATCATTAAACAACTTTAATCATCTCTCTCTTATGACGATTTCGATTATTACTGCAACTTACAATAGCGGAAAGACGCTCAGGGATACTATTGAAAGTGTGTTGGCGCAGACTCACGATGATGTGGAATACATAGTGGTCGACGGGGCGAGTGCCGACAATACGCTCGACATAGTGCGAGAATACGAGCCGCGGTTCAACGGCCGAATGAAGTGGATTTCAGAGCCCGACGAGGGAATCTATCACGCCATGAACAAGGGCATAGCCATGGCCACGGGCGATGTGATAGGTATACTTAATTCCGACGATTTCTATTCTTCCAACGAAATTCTGGCTACCGTGGCACGCGAGATTGCCGATGTCGACGCCGTGTATGGCGATATTCATTATGTGCATCCTTCAGATACGTCAAAGACAGTGCGTGTATACAGCTCTCGCTCGTTTCGCAACTGGATGATGCGCTACGGCTTCATGCCCGCCCATCCGTCATTCTACTGCTGGCGACGGGTGTATGTGGATTTCGGTATGTTTGACACCTCTTATCGCGTAGCATCTGACTTCGAGCACCTGTTGCGAGTGATATTCATCCACGGTATCAAGACGCGCTACCTGCCGGTCGACTTCGTTACGATGCGCATAGGCGGAGCTTCCACTTCAGGTATGTCGAGCCACAAGACTATCTTCAAAGACCACCTCAGAGCCTACAAGAAAAACGGCATATTTTCGTCAGTGTTCCACGAAGCTCTCCGCTACGCGTGGAAAGCGGGCGAACTGGCCATATTCAAGGTCAAGAACCTCTTTTCCAAACGGTAGAGTCAACCTATAAGCATCTGAAAACCACCTACTTTTCCTATCCACCCCGGAGGGGTGAAATCTTCTCAACCCCGGGTACTTGCCACCCGGGGATTGACGTAAAAATCCTATCCAGCCCGGGAGGGGCTGAATCAAGGCTCTTCTGTGGCACCCCCTCCGGGGCGCGGTGTATTATATGACATAACCCCGGGTGGCAAGCACCCGGGGTTGAGAAGATGTTGCCCCTCCGGGACAATCCTTAAACCGCGGCTAAACGCGTAATCCTGTAGTGACGCTCCAGCGGTGCGTCCGGGAGATCAATAAGGTAACTTAATAATTTCCAAGGATTTATTTCTTGGTTGCTGCAAGATATTCCTCATAGTAGGAATCAAGAATCTTGCGCACGGCCTTACCTATGACCACGTAGTCATCCTTGGTTAGGTTGGCCAGCGACGCACGCACACTCCAGTCAGGACCTGCAAAACCGCTGCCGTTGAGCAGTACTACCGATGTATCCTTGGCCAGACGCAGCACTGCGTCGAGAGGCTCATGATTCTCAGCCAACCACTTGCAGAAGTCGTCGCCGTAGAATTTCTTACCCCACACCATGATGTCGATTTCAGAGTAATAACCTACTCGATCTTTGTCAGGGATAAGGGTAAATCCGGCCGAGTCCCACAGCGCATCGAGTCGGGCGTGGATCATGGCCTGCATCTTCTTCTTGTAAGCATCCTCCTTGTCAATCAGGCAATAGAGGGCAAAGAGTGCCATCTGCACCTGCTGCGGAGTGGAAAGGCCTGCCGTATGGTTAAGCGCTACGGCACGCGAGTCGGCCACAAGGCGGTCAATAAACGGAATCTTATCAGGAGCCGGAGTAAGCGAGCGGTAACGGTTGAAGAGGTCTTCGCGCTGTATGTCAGGCAACTGCGCAAGGAGCTTGTCGTAGATATTATCCTTTGCCAGTCCTATTACGGCCAGACGCCAACCGGTCGCGCCGAAGTACTTCGAGAATGAGTATACGCAAAGCGTATTGGCGGGCAACTCATACATAAGCGAGCGGAAATCCTTGGCAAATGTGCCGTAGACATCGTCGGTAACTATCATCAGGTTAGGATTGTCCTTCTTCACAATATCCACTATGCGATCCATGCAGTGCTTGGAGAGCTTGTAGGATGGCGGATTAGAAGGATTGACGAGGCAGAGCAGCTTTATCGACGGGTCACGGAGCTTATCGAGCTCTTCATCAGGATATTGCCATACATGATAGCCGTCTTTATCCTTCTGCTTAGCCTCGATATTGACCACGTCAAATTCATATCGGTCAAGCTCGGGAATCTCCAGATAAGGGGTGAAGATAGGTGTCATGAGCGCGATGCGGTCATGATTGTTCACGAGATGATTAGCCTGCAGTGAATCAAATATATAGCACATCGCCGCCGTACCACCCTCGGTAGCAAAGAGGTCATACTCGCGGCCCAGACCGGGCGCTTTGTTGCCCATCTCCTGAGCCATATAAGCGCGCACTATATCCTGCGTGTGGTCAAGTATACGCACAGGCGTGGGGTACTGGTCACCGATTATCGCCTCAGCCCACTCGTAGGCGAGCGAGTCAGGGTCGATATTGAGTGTGTCGAGGCAATAGTCTATGGCCTTGTCGAGCATCGTTGCACCGGGACGGGTGGAGTTGACCATAAGGAAATGTTTCAGTCGATCCATCGCGCCCTCACTTGCGGGTATTCCGGCTATACCGGGTTCATCCTTGTAGGTGCGTTCACACTCGGTGAGCGCCCACTGCCCGAGCAGAAAAAATGCCTGACGGGGCTCCGTGGCTATCCAGTCAGGATTACCGCGGCCGGCGTTGAGGAATTGGCCGGTAGACTTTCTGGCGTCCTTCTTGGCCAACTTAATCAGTTCGTTTTTGATTTCAAACGGGCTCATCTTGGCGAGCTCGCGTTCTTTCTTTGATAGTGAGTTCATATAGGGAGTTTTTTTGAAGTTATTACATTACGAATACCATCACGAGGCCGCAGAGTATCAGCAGCGTATTGCCTATGGCATAAGTGATAGTGTAGCCCATCGCAGGGACTGTGGAGTGGAGAGAATCCTGAATAGCACCCAGGGCGGCGGTGGTGACACGGCTACCGGCCACGCACCCGAGGTTGATAGCCGGGTGGAACTTAAATATCTTGTCGCCTACCCATATACCAAGCAGCAGGGGAATTGTAGTGGCGATAGCACCCGCAAGGAGAAGCTGCCAGCCTACCTGGGCAAGCCCTGACACAAATGTAGGACCGGCCGAGATACCCACCACGGCGATAAACATGTTAAGACCCACATTATTGAAAATCCATACTGCCGGCTCGGGGATGCGGCCAAATGTAGGATGCTTCGAGCGGAGCCAGCCAAGTACAAGTCCGGCAATAAGCGCGCCTCCGCTGGTGGACAAGCTGATAGGAATACCGCCCAAATGCAACGTGATGGCGCCAATTATAGCACCTATCGCTATACCGAGCCCTATGAATACCATATCAGAGGCAGTGGTGGGTTTATCAGCGTAACCTATATAAGCCGCAGCGGCAGTCATGGAGGGAGCCGGGCCGTTGAGTGTGAGAATATCGCCACGCTCCAACCGCGTCTGAGCAAGCACAGGTATCTCTACCCCGCCTCGCTTTATCGAGCTTATTACTACGCCGTGAGTATTGGGAGAGCGACGGAAGTCGTCAACGGTAGTACCCACCACATGTTTTGAAGCCACCATCACGGGAATCTTTTCCACGGGGAATGAAAGAAGAGCGCCGTCGGCCACCTCCTCCCCTATCCATGATTCATCCTCGATGATAAATTCGCGGCGACCAGAAAGTACAACCTCATCGCCCTGCTTTACCACATAGTCAGCCGCGGGCTGCGACACGATATCGTTACCCGAGCGCACGCGCTCCACAAATAGACGGCGTCCTTGCGACATGAGATATTCCTCTATCTCAGCCACGGTGTGACCCGGAGCGAAATACTCATTTTCAGCCTTATAGGCACGATATACCACCGGAGCGTAGGCATTGACCATGGAGGGATCAGAGTCGGCGGGATCCTGATTCATGCTTCGCTCAAGATCCTCGGTCTGCTGACGCACTTTCTTTAATCCGCCAAGCATCACCGGGCCAAGCGAACCGAGAATCCAAGCCGAACCGATCGTACCGAAAATGTAAGTCACAGCGTAAGCCACCGGCACAAGATTAGTCCACTCAGTCTTATCAGCCGCCGACACATTAAGCGTCTGAATAGTATCGTCGGCCACGCCTATCACAGCCGAAACGGTCTGTGCACCGGCGAAAAGTCCGGCAGCCTCTCCGGCATTATAGTGGAAAAGTTTGGCTACTACTATAGTGGTAGCCAACACGATGACACACATCACCACCGCAAAAGCCACCTGCTTCAGACCCGACCCGCGCAGCGATGCAAAAAATTGCGGGCCTACGCTATAGCCTATCGCGAAGAGAAACAGTAGGAAAAACACCTGCTTCAGTGGGCCGGGGACAGGAATATCGAGCTGCCCCATGAGCACACCCACGAGCAGCACCGATGTCACCGTGCCGAGCGAAAATGATTTATACTTAAACCGGCCTATCCAGAAGCCGATTCCGAGCGTAAGAAAAATAGCAATGGCAGGGTTGTCGCGCAACGTCTGCACAAGCCAGTCTATAAGTTCCATAGTTGAGCGGTGGAGTTAATAATTTGTATTGTTATACTTTATATAACTTCTACGCCTCTATGAAAGTTCGCCCGCCCGGCCTATTCCATACTGTTACTTATAGTTTCTGCAACTTCTTTAGCCAATTTCTTAATCTCAGCCACGGTAGGTCGCTCAATCACGTATCCGCCGGTAAAACTCATGCCGAATGAAAGTGCTATCTCGTGGAGTTTCGGGTGCAACGGCTTATCCTTGTGCTTTCCTTCGCTCAATATCAAGCGGAATCCCGTGGCGGACTGCTTGATGTCGATGGTTACATCATACTTCTGAAAGTAAGCATAAAGACCTGAATTGTCAGCATGCTTCCACATCCACGCCCACCCGGCGCCGAGATACTTCATTCCGAACGACTCACCGTGGTAAATCAACCAGTAGTCTGACGACGTACGCTCCTTGCGCAGAAGCACATATAAGTTATCGTCGTAGAGCAACACATTGGCCCTCTCCATGCGCTTCCACCATTCCGGATGCTCGATAAGTGCCTTGAATTTACCGGAATTCTCCTCTATCATTTCTTCGAGAGGTCGCTCGTCATCCAGTAATTGCTTTATCACCGCAGTATTTTCATTTTTGTGAATGAGAGTGTACCAGTGTTCGGCCTCGTTGCAGAAAGTGTGTATACCCTTGCCGGGGTATTTCATGGGATAACCTGACAGATTCTTGCTCAGCAACACGCGGCGGAGCGTGTCGAGCTCGTGTCCACAGAATGAAGGCCAAAGCGCCTCGAAGCGGGTGAGGTAGCGCTCAAAAGAAGCTAAGTCACCACCGGCCCAATCAAGCAGCAGCGATATGCGGCCTCGGAAAATCGGATGACTCTCAGCCCGCGCCATGATTTGCTCGATAGGATCACACTCAGCGCTATTTCCATCAGCCATCCACCGCAGCAATTGGAAAAACTTATCTTTCTCTTCTGTAGGCATATAGGTTGACTTGAATACATCCTCAGGCGCAGCCGTAGGCATAGCTTCAATATTGGCCATCGCTCTATAGGCCGGAGCGATATTGTCAGCTCGGTTCACGTCGGTATTCCTGTAGCGGGCGTTATTGCGGAAGATATGAAACACTCGCAATACGTCTTCATCGCAACTCTCCGGAAATCTCATTATATATCTCACTGCAGGAAGCAATGTAAAGAGGGTATTCTCAGTATAGCCCTTTGCATAATCAGGAGCCTCATCATAGCGCTTCTCAAACTTATCTGCGAGAGAATATAATCGCTTGTAAGCAAGGAAAGTGTCCCAAATTATTTCAAACGGTATCTCTTCCACCGGAATCTTATCCATATTATCGCGGATAGAGATATAATCACCGTCGCTCCGTGACTGCATGAGCCGGAGCACCTTGACAAACTGACTGAAACCTTCATCAGCTGTGTGTTCGGGCTTGGCTGAGCGATTGCGGTTTACCCAAAACCATTGCTCCATATCTTCCCAACGCAAGGCGGCATCGGTGATATGGCGGTTGGCACGGATGACTTTAGGTTTCAGATTTTCGTTAGTGGTCAACGGCTCGCCGGTAGTATTGATGACTACGAAAGTTTCTTCCCCATCCCGGCGGTTATTCATATCCACGTAGAGAAATTCCACCTTGTCGAGAAGAAATGATGCAAAGCCATTGAGATCACCGCTGTAGCTACCAATTATTTCTTCCATCGCCGCAAGTGCCTTAATCATACTCGCGATTGAGGGATCGTGGTCGTAACTTTCAAGATACCAGGGTTGATTCCTTATCTCTTTAGCTCGGTCAATTTCACCGTTGCCCAAGTAATAATAATATGTAAGATCGGCCAAAAAGTAAACCGAACTTTCGCGAATGGCATAAAGCAGATATGGCTCGCGGTCATCATCGTGAAGCTCGAATTCCGATATAAGATGCTTACGTATCTCCGTATCACCCGTAGCGCGGTAAAGGAGGCCGAGCAAAAGAAAAATCGTGGTCAACCGCTGCTGTCCGTCACAGAGTTGCAGGTGCTCTGCTATGAGGCTTGTGTCGACATACCCGTAAATAAGACCTAATGTAATAGGTTGCTCGCGGTCAAGCGCAAGCAACGACTCCACGAAATTCTTCACCAGTGGTGAGTCACCCCAGCAGTAATCACGCTGAAGGTCAGGGATTATGATTTTATCATTGATGCCCGAAAAGAATACCTTCAAGGGATACTTCTCCCCGTTAATGAGCATTTCACGCTTCTCCATCATGAGTCGATTGAATATTTGTGGATTTGTAAATTTTGTATGCTGCCGTAAAATTTTCAAGCTCAGTCTTAGAGCGTCCACGAATCTCTTTCCTGCCCCATTCAGACTCAGCGAAAACTGAAATGGTATGGATCAAGTGTCGGCTCTCAAAGTGTCGGCTCTCTTCATCTCGCGAGAAAAAATAGGCTTTCTTCTCCTGAAAAACTTTATCTCCGAATGCAGAATTATCATTACCATAAAGCAGTACGAGATTACCTATCGAATGTTCGTTGACATAGTCATCATCTCCGGGCATACCGCGGAATATTTCAATATCCTTTGACGTGGTTGGATTATCATTGTAGTCAAGACATTCGTCGGGTCGCTCAGGATTATAGTGGCCGAATTTCGACTTTGGGTATATGTGCTCCAGCGAGCGGTTTTTCCAGATGCCAAAATTAAATTTTCGTCCGTCTCCGTTTCCTTGCTTGCAGTCTTCCAATATATTACACCTCAGCAACCATCGGCAAGCATCCTCATAAGCATCGCGATAGAGGTTAGGTCTGCCAAGCGTCTGATAAAACGCTTCGATCTTAGCAGTTATCGCCTCGCCTGAACTATCGGAAGTAATCTCGGAATGATTGCAACCTACTACTGTAAGGTCAAAATACCGCTTTAGTTTCTCCATCTTTTCATTGCGGGGCGTAGACTCCTCGGTATTGAAATACCAGCGGAGAAAAGTAAACCTATCCTCATCGTTTCGCTTCATGCGCAGTATCGCACCTATATAGTTATAAATCTTAGGATTGGAATAAGCATCGTGGAGCTGACGCTGCTTGAGGCGCAAAGCACGGAATACATCTTTGGCTTCCTTGATTTTATTGATGGTACCTTTGTCAAGTTTTCGGCGGAAAGCTTCAAATTTCACACTTTCGCTACCGAGATAGAGAGGTAAAAGCCACCCTAATAATCGACTGCCACTTACGAAAAACTCCTTTACATCATCACGCTTCCACCAGTGGAGCCACTCATCCCACTCGCGCGCCATACGACCGCGTATGTCGCGGCACTCCACTTCGCTTATGTTATCCGACGCGAGCGACGCGCGACGCAGCAATTCAGCTTTAATCAGTTCTTCCTGCCTCATCTCGGCCTTATTGCCGTTCATCATCGTGAATATAGTCTCGGCCTTGTCAGGATCAATGTTGATACATAGAAATTTCACATGTTCAAGCAGATAATCGAGAAATGCTTTGCGGTCAAAATCCCCGGCTCCTATCTTCTTGTGAAATATACTGAGAGTACGGGTAAAAAAGAAAACGTCCTGAAATTCCGCATCGGCATCTTCCTCAATCCATCTCTCCGGTACGAGTGTCTTCAGAAAATTGTTGCTCTCTTCACGTATCGAGTATGTGAGGTCAAATTTCCCCGTATACCCGAGAAATCTGAGCAATAGATAGAAGAAAGTGGTGCGCTGCTGTCCGTCGATAATCACCACCGCACCGTCCTTTTTATCACGAGTATAAGTAATGCCTTGCAGAAACACGTCCGCTTCATTTTCCTGTCCGGCAAGGAGGGAATCAAGCAGAAATTCCACTGAATTTTTAGGATGATCAGGGCGCACTTTTCCCCACACATAACCGCGCTGAAAATCAGGGATTATGAATCGCGATGCTCCGGGGAGAGCGAGATATTGCGCCAGTGTCTTTGTAGTATTTTCCGTCATAGTGAGACATATTTTTCCGCAAAGATAATTATATGCTGTCGCAATTCATGCTACACCATGCGGAATTTTTCTTAAAAGAAGCAGTTCCCGGGCATCACTGCCTGAGAACTGCCGCGAGTATGATTATGCTGTAATACTGATTTCTATCTGCCGCCGGCTGTGGATATGTCGGCGCTGGCATCGGCGTTGATCAACTTGTTGGCACCGCGGCGCTGGCGTCCCCACTGAAGATTGTAGCTGACCTTGATGTATGGCATACGCATGTCGAGGCGCATGTGTTGCTCGTTGGAGTTCCATTTGCTGATCATTTTGGAGCCCTGATCATACCGGCCAAATGGCATGATAACTCCGGCACCGAATTGCCAGTTTTTCCAATTATAAGAAAGGTCAATGATATTTATGTCCTCACCCCAGCTGATTTTCTCGCCCCATAGGTCGCGACGGGCTTTGAGATATTGATACATCAGAGTAAAGCCCCAATGCGAAAGTCGGATATTGCCATTTCCGCTCCAATTATAGCCGTTGTAGTCATAGCCGGTACCTCGCATGTTTTCAATTCTGTACTGCACATAAGCCCCCAGCATTAGCCATGATGGTATCACTTCCACCTGCGGAGCGATAAAGAATGTAAGATTCTTCAGCCCTCGACTGTTTTCATAAGTGGTTATCAAGCGGTTATCATCCCAATATAGAAGAGGTGTAATGGCATCGGGACTGGTAAAGGCGCGTATTCCGAATTGCCCCGACACTCTTGGCACATTGAAGTTGTAACGCAGAGTGAGCATATAAGAATTTGAAGTTTTAAGATCGGGATTACCTATACGCCATTGAAAGCCGTCGAGTTGCTGGGGAGCCACATTGGTTTCAGCAAGCGAAGGGGTTGACTGCCATGATTCAAAACTGAGTCGGAAGTTATGGTTCTGGTTAATCCCGTAAGTAATGGTGGCTTGCGGTCTTACGTTCCACGAGTTGCTGCCCTGATGAGACTCTTTGAAAAGAAAATCAGTGTATTGCGCACCCATGCCGACGGTAAATGTAAACTTCTTTACACGCTGAAAATATTCCGCGAAAAAATATACCTTGTCTTGTCGCTGATGGAAGATTTCTCCTCCAAGATTTTCATAAAGCGAGCGGTTACGGTTGGCCGAATACGACACTCCGGCGGTGAAACGAGAGTTATTCCAATGCTTTATATAGTCAGCCTCTATAGCATAGGCCTGATTCCGGTCTTTGATCAATGTGTGGACGTCGGTCAAATAATCCGTTGCTCCTGAAAGCTGTTCAAGAAAATCAGAGTAAGATTTACCGAAATAAAGCGAAGTGCGGAAGTCCACAACGAGGGTCTGCTTACGGTCAAAGTGTTGTTCAAGATAGGCTGTGAACTGAGGATTATTGCCATCAGAGCCTGATTGGTCTGACAAGAGGATGTCGTCAGTCAGGTTGCTGTAATGCATCACGCCGTCATAATGAGTGCGGTTTCTGAAAGTATGAAAATCATTTATGCCTGCAAAGAATATAGTAGTATCAGGCTTAACATAGCTATACTCTATCCATGCTCGACCCATGGTGTTATCGAGATAGCCACCCCGTGAAGTTTCGTCGCGGGAAAAAGATTCGCCGTCGGGGGTAGTGAAAGTTTCAGAATACTCACGATGAGATTTCAGGCGGTTGCTGTACTTGATATTACCACCTATTTTCCATTGCGAGCGTCCGGAATTGAGTTTTAGGTCAGCCCAGCCATACCCCCAGGCGGTATTGAGAGCCGGCTCCACTTCAGCTTGTAGTGCGCCACCCACCGTGGGGTTTGACACAATGAAATTCAATACATAATTAGCGCCGTTATAGCGAAGACCCGGATTATCAATCCACTCTACGCGCTTGATTGACTCGGGAAGAAGCGCCCGCACCTGATCTATGGAAGCCTGGCGCCCGTTAATCCTCACTTGCACCGCCTCACCGCCTGCCTGAATGGTTCCTAAAGCATCAATTACAGTAAGGGACGGAATCATGAGATTTGTCAACAGCTGAACACCGTTTTTCGAATTTTCCACGGCACTCTTCGACGGGAAATATAAATCCATATCGGCCTTCCTGATCACCTTTGGAGCCTGGATTACAACCTCATGCAATTCAAGTCCGGCAATTGAATCAGTTTCCGCATCCTCAGCCACAGCGAAAGGAGGGATGAATAAAGCGAGCAGCAAAATAAAAAATGCTATCAGTATTTCCTTAGTCATAAGAAGTAAGATTTTTATGATGCAAAATTACCTAACCGGAAATAGCCGCACAATACCCAAAAGTGGACAAATTTAGGAGAGTGAAGAGTGGAGAGTGGAGAGCGGAGAGCGGAGAGCGGAGGGAGTATTAGGCTTGTGATAAAAGATATTTACGCAGCCCGCTAAGCATCTTTGCAACTTCCTCTATATTCTCCCTAAGATCTTCCAGCTCTTCACTTTCCACAAATCCTAAGTCACAAGATATAATAAGTTGGGTCAAAGCCTCCATCAAAGAACCATAAGCAATTTCCATGAAGTGTACACGTTCCTTAATAGAAGGTCTTCCGCATCCTTCAGCTATATTAGAGCACACAGATACAATAGATCTTCCAAGCTGATTAGAAAGCCCATAGCGCTCAGACATGGGAAATTTACTTATCAACTTATACGTATCAGAAACAAGGGATCTTGACTTCTGCCATACTTCGAGTTTTTCGAAAGTGAATTGATTCATTTCAGTTTTATTAAAGATATATTTTTTATTTCTCTCCACTCTCCACTCTCCACTCTCCGCTCTCCCCTAAATCAATTTACTGTTAGTAGCAGTAACTATCGCTTCCGCAATATTCCTTACTCCTAATTTTTCAAAAATTCGTTGGCGGTACTTTTTGATGGTTTCAGCCGACAGGCATATCTTATCGGCAATCTCTGCCATGGTATACCCTTGCATAGAAAGTGTGATAATAGATTTTTCCGTCTCTGATAGCTGGGGCATCCGGCGCTCGATCCATCGGCGGGTGGCCGGATTATATTCATAATACTCAGGCGAACCGCTCTTATGCACTTCCACGTGACCCGAAGTGGTGTGGTTGGAAGCCGATACCACACATAGAGCCAGCCATATCTCTCCGTCATCTGTAAGAGCAAGCGGAGTGAGCTTGTGAGTGACAAGTACCTTGCGATCGCCGGTCAATATGTGGAAATCATAAGTGATATACCACTCCCATCGCTCTTCTACAGGAAGTGAATTATAATAAGAAAAACCGGCTTTATTGAGCGACAGCAGCAGATCACGCTCATCTTCAGGAACATAATCGAGATAAAACCTGTAGCCGATACGTTTCATCTCATCAGGCGATAGATCGGCTAAAAACACCTGATTAGGCGACACATACAGGAAATTTTGCCGGGCATAATCTATGATGTACACACTCTGATAGGTAGTGCGCGAAAAGGCCTCGGCAGAACGTATATAGGCATCAACTTTGCTATAATCAAGCGCATCAGGGTGCTTGATTACATTATCGGGTATAAAAAAGTCTTCAACACGATCGTGCATAATCATTAGATTTACTATTCTCTATCCCTTTGACTCCGCAATACCCCGAAAAGTTACATACGTTAACAAAAAAAATGTTTCTACCAGGTCAATATTCTTTCGGGACAAAGAAGTAAGTAGCGTCGGAGGGGGCGACCGTGACATTTTCCCATGTGCCTGACAGGGTGGCTCTTACCACAAGCATAATCTGACGCGAACCCATATCCCATGTGTTGAGATAACCGCGAGTATTGGGCATAGAGAATTTTATGGTTGTGGTAGAGCCCTCGGTACCGCTCCAGTAGAGGCGTGATATATCAGCTTTAAGTGTAGAGTTTGTAGAGTAGGCGCGGGCTGTAGCTGACATCGTCACGTCAAGCGTGGAGGCCTGATCGGCAGGGAGATACAATTCATCGGCCGGAATTTTCAGCGTCTCTCCATCTGACTCGGCATGAAATGTATGGGTATATGCTTCGCCGGAAGGCAATGTGGCTGCCACGGTCACGTCAACGGCGGCCTCGCATTTAAATTCAGGTGTCTCACTGAATATCACATGCTGAATATTGTCGGCAATGATTATCTGGGCATCCCGGCAATTTTTCTGAATAAGGTCGCCCCATACGGCAATGTTGATTCTTCCGAGGGGCACATTTCTGAGGGGCAATTTAAACTCCAGTGCTTCACCCGAGTAAGGCTTCTGAAGCATCAGTCCACCGTCGATCATCAGATTGATATTTCGGAGCACTACACCCTTAGGCGCCGATATTTCCACATCTGTGACAGTGACCGTAATTTCTTCAGTGGGGTTTAGCCAATTGACCGAAGGCGACACGTCTACATTAGCCGTAATCTTGACCTTCGATGTATCAATGGGAGCGAGTTCGGGGTTATCATGATCCCCACATGACGTAAACGATAATGCAACGACGGTAAGCAACAGCAGTAACAGACTCTTTTTCATAAGTAAATTTTGAAAGTAAGTAATTTAAGTCCGCAAATATAAGCAATAAATTCATTCCCGCCTATACCCAAATGATGTCAAATCATATGAAAAGTTATAGCTGAAAATAATTCGCGAGAACGGCGCTCACTTTCACGAAGTTCGGCCTCACGCTCTTTAGAAATGCGAGGAGTGGGTAGTAGAGAATTTTTTGCAGCTTCTTCTAGAAATGCTTTAGCTGATTCGCCCGTCAATTCGGGCGATGAATTTATTGACATTGCCATAATAGAGATTTTAGAATACAAATTTAGCTATTTTCTTTGAAATATCAAAATGTCAGCACATTACTAACCCGGTATCGAAAAATCAATACAATCTTCAATACCGGGCTATAACTTACGAATTCTTTATTTCTTCACCACTCTGATGGCTGTGCCTCCGCCGGGGGCGAGGGGTTGTGACAGGACGGTCGAGGGCGTGACGGTGATAGTGCGTATCCGGTAGGCCTGCGGATTGTCTTTCCAGTTGGCATCGGGAGCATCCTCGTAGATGGTGGCGGAATATTCACCTTCGGGGAGGAATGAGAAGTCGATGGTAGCCATGCGGGCGTTGTGGTCGGTAATCGCTCCTACATACCAGTCGGCAGAGTTCTTGTCGCGACGGACTACTGTGATGTAACGGTTAGGCTCGGCTTCGAGGTAACGTGAGTCAGACCAATCGACTGGTACATCCCTAATGAATTGAAAAGCATCAGGGAAACGCTCGTAGTTTTCGGGGAGGTCACATACCATCTGTATAGGCGACGGCATGGTAAGGTAGAGCGCAAGCTGGCGAGCAAGCGTGGTACCGGCCTGCGAATCCTTTCCCTCACCGTAATAGCTCATGCGGGTTTCAAAGAGGCCGGGCGTATAGTCCATCGGGCCACCTTTAAGTCGGGTAAAAGGAAGCATGCAGGTGTGAGACGGGGGATTTCCTCCCATTGATTCAAATTCCCCGCCGCGGGCACTCTCCTGAGCGAGCCAGTTGGGATACGTGCGGCAAAGGCCGGTAGGACGGGGTGCCTCGTGACTGTCAACCATAATCTGATACTCGGCGGCACGCTCGGCCACGCGATTGACGTGGTCCACCATCCACTGCGAAGTATGGTGCTCGGAGCGGGGAATGATGGCTCCCACATAGCCGGTCTTTACGGCATCGTAGTTATTGTCTTTCATAAACTTAAATGCTCGGTCGAGCTGGAAGTCATAGTCGGCGGCGTTGGCGGCTGTCTCGTGGTGCATGATGAGTTTCACGCCTTTCTCCCGGGCATAATCGCGCAGGTAAGGAAGGTCAAAATCGGGGTAAGGTTTATCGAAAAGAAATTGGCGGTTCTTGCGGTAACTTGCCCAGTCTTCCCAACCTTCATTCCAGCCCTCTACAAGCACCCCGTCAATGCCGTTAGCAGCCGCAAAGTCGATGTAGCGCTTCACATTTTCAGTATTGGCAGGATGATGGCCATTAGGAGTGAGTTTTGTATAGTCGGTCACGCCGGGCTTGGCAAGCGGGTCATCGGAATATGCCCATGTCTTGACCTTTCCCGTAAACATTTCCCACCATACTCCCACAAATTTCATAGGCTTTATCCACGACGTATCTTCGATCTTAGAAGGCTCGTTGAGATTCATAATCAACTGAGATGCAAGTATATCGCGGGCATCGTCAGATATGATAAACGTACGCCACGGAGTATTGAACGGCATCTGAAGATAAGCCTTTACGCCCAGACGGTCAGGCACGAGGTGGGTCTTGAATTTCAGATTGTCGGCATCCACATCGAGGAGCATGGCCGGATACCCTATGAGGGCAGCTTCGTGAAGATTTACATACACGCTGTCGGGGGTCTTCATCAGCATAGGGGTCTGGATATTCATTCCATCGGCACGCTGGGCCTCAGTGTGGGTATGGTATTTTGCAAGCGTCTCGGGAATAGCCGACACCGCTGTCTCTGACCATATATATTCGTCAGTATCATAGTCGCCGGGGATGTAATAGGCTGTGTTGTCGGCTGTGAGATTATATTCGGTAAGTTCGTCACGCAGAGTTAGATAGTTGGGACCATCCTGCACGGGAAGCTCGTAGCGAAAACCTACACCGTCGTCAAACACGCGAAATCTCACCGTCATCTCTCTCTTGGGCTCGTCAGCTTTCAGCTTCACCGCGAGCTCACGGAAATGATCGCGCACTTCGCTGTACTCGCCCCACACCGGCTGCCACGTGCGGTCAACGGTCACGGTATCAATACCCGCGATTGTAAACCCGTCGGCCATCACTGTCTCATCAGCTTTCAGCCCCAGACGGCTCGGCACCACAAGAGTTTTGCCCTTGTAGTCAATACTATACACCGGCACTCCGCCGCTCGCGAGGTCAAATGTCAGGGCAATATCTCCGGAAGGCGAAGTGATACCCACGGCAGCCTGAGCCACCAGTCCGGAAATCAGAATTAAGGTAAACAGGATTTTTCTCATTATTATGATCATCTATTAGTTGAAAACTTTCCGCAAATATACTCACAATCCCCCACCCGTGCAAGACATAACTAACCACTAGCGTTCATTTATTTTGATTTACATATTGTGTAAGTCAAAATAAATTATTAACTTTGCATCAAATAACATTCCAGAAAATATAATCGAGTCGTGAAAATAACCTTTCTCAATAAAAAGCTCGAGAAATAACTTCTCGACCCGTCAAAGCTCATGAGAGAGTTTGGGCGAGTAAGAACCGGTTTATTGGTCAAGCGATTAGAACTGCTTTCCAGAGTAGAATCACTCGAAGACGTAAGAAATGCTCCGGGGAATTTTCATGAGCTCATAGGTGATCGTAAAGGTCAGTGGGCCTGCAGCCTTGATAATCCTTACCGATTAATTTTTGAGCCGCATGAAGATCCAATTCCTACAGATGAAAACGGTAGATATATGGCTGGAAATAAAAGGAGTAGAAATTATTGAAATTACGAACTATCATGGCAAATAATAATATGGAAAAGAAAAGAGAATACTTCGATCCGTCAAAACTTCCAATAGTTTTCCATCCCGGCGAAACCCTTGAAGAAAAACTTCAAGAAATGGGAATGAGCGTAAAAGAATTTGCCACACGAGCTTCGAAACCTGAAAAAACTGTATTGGCGGTAATAAATGGTAAAAGCTCCATTACCCCTGAAATGGCATTAGCTTTTGAGATGGTTACTAAAATACCCGCCTATCTATGGCTTAGGCTTCAGAAAAGCTACGACGAATTTGTAGCTCGAAAGAAGAGAGAAGCTGCTCTCAAAGAAGGCATGAAATGGGCTAAAAAATTTCCTTTCTCGGAGATTGCAAGTCTCGGCTGGTTTGCCGGGATAAATGATTCGCAAGGCAACAACAAGAATATTGTCGACACGCTTTGCACGTTCTTCGCTGTAAGTTCACCTAAAGGATGGGAAGATTTCTATCTCAACCAGCGGCTTCGGGTTGCTTTCCGCATCACACTGGCTCATGCTTGCGATCCTTATGCCCTATCAGCATGGCTCAGACAAGGCGAAATACAAGCGTCGGAGATCAAACTCGACATCAAGTACTCTGCCAAACTTCTCAGAGGAATATTAAATCAAATATCCGCAATAAGAAAGTCGGGCGCTACTGACCGTGAAGCACAACTTACTCGCCTTCTTAACAGCGCAGGTATAAAACTGATTTTCACCGACACTCTATCTACCGCGCCGGTAAAAGGCTGTACAAGATATATTTATGGCTATCCCTGCATACAGTTGGCTAAGAATTTTGAGACTGAGACCGATTTCTGGCAGACTCTGTTCCATGAAATAGGTCACATTCTCCTTCACGGAAAGAAAGACATCTTTATGGAAAATGTGAATTACGGTGACAAAGATCCTGTAAAGGAGCAGGAGGCTGACGATTTCGCTTCCACATGGATGAATAAATGACCTTCCGCGACATTATTGTTGGTCATCATGCTTGCTATTTTAATAGAAATGTGCTAATTTTCCATCTTTGACACATTCTACTCTAACATACTAAGGCACACGGGGTTA
>CAYZFG010000008.1:0-46885 GCA_964477665.1 uncultured Staphylococcus sp. | reverse complement strand
GGGTATCGATCCACAACGGCGGCGGCGTGGGCTGGGGCGAGGTGATCAACGGCGGTTTCGGCATGGTCATCGACGGCTCCTCCGAGGCGGCCCGCAACATCACCGAGATGCTCCTGTGGGACGTCAACAACGGTATCGCACGCCGCAGCTGGGCGCGCAACGACGGCGCTCTCTTTGCCATTCGCCGCGAGATGGAGCGCACCCCCGGCCTCACCGTCACCCTCCCCAATATCGCATCAGACACCCTTATAGAAGAAACATTTAACTCATTATCATGATTCACCATATATCGCCCTCCCGTCTGACCATCGACCGGGTGGGCCAAATCATCGACCAAAAGATGCAGCTCGCCCTCAGCGACGAGTCGCGCGCCCTCATCGAGCGCTGCCGCACCTATCTTGACAACAAAATGGCCACGCAGACCGAGCCTATCTACGGCATCACCACCGGCTTCGGCTCGCTGTGTAATATCTCCATAGGCCATGACCAGCTCTCGCAGCTTCAGGTCAACCTCGTGATGTCGCATGCCTGCGGCACCGGCGAGCGCGTGCCCGCCGAGATAGTGCGCCTTATGCTCCTTCTGAAAATCCAGTCGCTCTCCTACGGCAACTCGGGCGTACAGCTCGCCACCGTGGAGGGCCTGATAAAGCTATTCAACGCCGACGCCCTCCCGGTAGTCTACACCCAGGGCTCGCTCGGCGCATCGGGCGACCTTGCGCCTCTCGCCCACCTCTCGCTCCCGCTCATAGGCAAGGGCGAGGTGGAATACAAGGGCACGGTGCGCCCCGCCGCCGAGGTGCTCCCCGAAATAGGCCTTGAGCCGGTGTCGCTCCTGTCAAAGGAGGGACTGGCGCTGCTCAACGGCACCCAGTTTATGAGCGCCTACGGCACATGGGCGGTGCTCCGCAGCCGTCACCTGAGCCGCATGGCCGACAAGATAGCATCGCTCTCACTCGACGCATTCGACGGCCGCATCGACCCCTTCGGCAAGGAGGTCAACGAGGTGCGCCACCACCGCGGCCAGATTGAGACTGCAGCCGCCGTGCGCCGCTATCTTGAGGGTAGCGAGTTAATTGCCCAGCCCAAGAAGCATGTACAGGACCCCTACTCGTTCCGCTGCGTGCCTCAGGTGCATGGTGCCTTTAAGGACACCCTCGCCTATGTGGGCGCGGTAATGGAGGACGAGATCAACGCTCCTACCGACAATCCCACCATATTCCCCGACGAAGACATCATCGTATCGGCCGGCAACTTCCACGGCGAACCTATCGCCCTGCCCATGGACTTCCTCGCCGTGGCGCTCTCGGAGCTCGCAAATATCTCGGAGCGACGCATTTACAAGCTCATATCCGGACAGCGCGACCTGCCTTCATTCCTCGTGGCAAATCCCGGCGTAAACAGCGGCTTCATGATTCCGCAATACACCGCCGCGTCGATCGTAAGCCAGTCCAAGGGGCTCTGCTGGCCCGCGAGCTGCGACTCGATTCCGTCGTCGCAGGGTCAGGAAGACCATGTGTCGATGGGCTCCAACTCGGCCACGAAGCTCTACCGCGTGGTAGGCAACACCACCCGCGTGCTCGCCATCGAGATGCTCAATGCCTCGCAGGCGCTCGAATTCCGCCGTCCGCTCCACACTTCGCCCGTGCTTGAGGAGTTTCATGCGGCGTTTCGCGAGATAGTGCCGTTTGTCGACAATGACACCGTGATGTATCCCCTCATCGCCCGCTCGGTGGAATTTGTAACCAACAACTGACCGCTATGATTATCAAGAATATAGCCTCGATACTCGGCGTCACCACCGCCGCCAAGCAGCGCCTTGAGGGCGTGGAGATGGCCTCGGTGGGTCGCGTGGACGACGCCTGGCTGCGCACATCAGGCGAGACCATCCTTGACTTCGGCCCCATGGCCGAGATGCCTGCGCCTCAGGAGGGTGAGGAAGTGATCGACGCCGGCGGCGGGATGCTGTTCCCGTCGTTTTGCGACTCACATACCCACATCGTCTATGCCGGCAGCCGCGAGGGTGAGTTTGTCGACAAGATAGCCGGACTCTCTTACGAGGAGATAGCCGAGCGCGGCGGCGGTATACTCAATTCGGCCGACCTGCTCGCCGCCACGAGCGAAGACGAGCTTTACCGTCAGGCCATGGTGAGAGTCAAGGAGATAATGGCCATGGGTACCGGCGCGGTAGAAATCAAGAGCGGCTACGGCCTCTCCACTGACTCGGAGCTGAAGATGCTGCGCGTCATAGCCCGCATCGCCGAGTCGACTCCGCTGGTGGTGCGCGCTACTTTCCTGGGCGCTCACGCCGTAGCCCGCGAGTATTATGGCCGTCAGGATGAATATGTTGACCACATCATCACCGATATGCTGCCCGCCGTGGCCGCGCAGGGCGTGGCGCAGTATGTGGATGTGTTTTGCGACAAGGGTTTCTTCACCACCCGCGACACCGAGCGCATACTCGAAGCCGCTGACCGCTACGGCCTCCGCCCCAAAATCCACGCCAACGAGCTCGCCCGCTCGGGCGGCGTGCAGGTGGGCGTGGCTCACGGTGCCCTGTCGGTGGACCACCTTGAGCGCATAGGCGCGCAGGAAATCGAGGTCCTCTACGGCTCCTCGACCATCCCCACCATGCTCCCCGGCGCATCCTTCTTCTTAGGGATGCCCTACGGCCCCGCCCGTCAGGTCATCGACGCCGGCCTGCCCCTTGCTCTGGCCAGCGACTACAATCCCGGCTCCTCCCCCTCGGGAAGCATGAAGATGGTGATGTCGCTTGGCTGCATAAAGATGAAGCTCACCCCCGAGGAAGCGCTCAACGCCGTGACTCTCAACGGCGCTTACGCCATGGGCGTATCTGCCGAGACCGGCTCCATAGCCCCCGGCAAACTCGCCAACTTCTTCCTCACCCGTCCCATCCCCTCGCTGGCCTACTTCCCCTACGCCTACACCTCCCCCCTCATCACCCGCACGTTCCTGAGGGGAAGAGAGTGGTGAGTGGAGAGCGGAGAGCGGAGAGAGAGTATGTTGGAGTAAGCTAAGCAGGTGCTGATGAGGGTGTCCACTCTCCGCCCTCCGCTCTCCACCCCGCGCCTATCTCTTGGGCGATAGCCCGGATGCCCCGGAGGAGATCGAGCCTCAATATCTCTTGGGCGCAGCCCGGATGCCCCGGAGGGGCGTAATCTTCTCAACCCCGGGTGCTTGCCACCCGGGGATAGCATAACTGATCTGAAACGCACCCCGGAGGGGTGCAACCAAAGTGCACCATGAGCAAGACATTCTCACTACACCATATAGTTTTCGCAACCAAACACCGCGAACTAACCATACCCTTCGAGCACAAGAGAGAGCTCTACGGCTACATCCACGGAATCATAATTAACAAAAAATGTGGTGTATTCCGCATCAACGGTATGCCCGATCACGTACACATACTTGTCGACCTGCATCCCACTGTGGCTCTGGCTGAGCTTGTCAAGGACGTAAAGCAGTGGAGTAGCCATTGGTTGAAAACTGATGGTAGATTTCCTCGCTTTAAAGGCTGGTGTAATGGGTATTATGGTGTATCGCTCGGCACTGACTCGATTGAAGCATGCCGGCTATATATCATGAATCAGGAAGAACATCACAGCAGGATAGGACTTCTTGACGAAGTGCAACGTATCGCAACCGAAAGCGGCTTTACGTGGCATCCTGATGACTGGCAATAAGCAAAGAAGCTTCAGTTCAACCGCTCCGCGGTTGGGTGAGGTGAGGGCCTCTCTCCGGGGGTGGCAAGCACCCCCGGTTGTGAAGATTTAGCCCCTCCGGGGCACAGTGCCGCACGACACCACCGGCACTTTCGGGCGATAGCCCGGGTGCCCCGGAGGAGATCGAGCCTCAACACCTCTCGGGCGATAGCCCGGGTGCCCCGGAGGGGCGTAATCTTCTCAACCCCGGGTGCTTGCCACCCGGGGACTGCGCGACTCCTCTTTCACGCGCCCCGGAGGGGCGCAACCAGAGTGCTTCAGTTCAACCGCTCCGCGGTTGGGTGAGGTGAGGGTCTCCTCTCCGGGGGTGGCAAGCACCCCCGGTTGTGAAGATTTAGCCCCTCCGGGGCACAGTGCCGCACGACACCACCGGCACTTTCGGGCGATAGCCCGGGTGCCCCGCCCCATTGACATTATTATAACTATATTAAAACCATATAATTATGAAAATTATCAACTTTGATGAGACGCCGTCGCTAGTGAGCCAGTATATGGCCGAGCTGCGCGACGTCACCGTGCAGAAAGACATGCTCCGCTTCCGCCGCAATCTTGAGCGCATAGGCGAGATCATGGCCTACGAAATGTCCAAGACTCTCCGCTACAAGACCGTCGACATCCCCACCCCGCTTGCCACCGCCAAGTGCCGGATTCTCAACGAGAAGCTGGTGCTCGCCACCATATTCCGCGCCGGTATACCCTTCCACAAGGGCTTCCTCGACTACTTTGACCACGCTCAGAATGCTTTTGTCTCGGCCTACCGCAAGTATCGCGAGAAGGAAAATTTTGACGTGTTTATTGAATACATCGCCTCGCCCCGCATCGACGGCAAGACCGTAGTGATCGCTGACCCCATGCTCGCCACCGGCTCATCTATGGAGCTGAGCTACAAGGCATTGCTCACCAAGGGCGAACCGGCTCACATCCACGTGGCATCGGTCATCGCATCGCAGAAGGCCATCGACTACGTCAAGGCCACTTTCCCCGCCGACAAGACTACGGTGTGGGTGGGTTGCATCGACGATGAAATCAACGAGCACTCTTACATCGTGCCCGGTCTGGGCGACGCCGGCGACCTGGCCTACGGCGTCAAAGAGTGATACGGCAGCTAAAACTTGTCAAAAAATCTTTTTGCCACCTGCGCCCCGCCGCAGGTGGCGCTTTATAATCCGCGGCTGCCATTTCTGTAGCCGCGGCGCGGAGATTGGTGTCAAAATGCTATTTTTTCATTATTTTTACCATAATTTGTGAAAAGCAGGAGTGCAAATTTCTTTCAAATTATTTGGTTTAACGGTTAAAAAGTTATATTTTTGCAATGCAAATGTTAGAAAATAATGTTATGTAACACATTTTCCCTCTCTCCCGCATTTCGAGTCAATAATATTATTACAGATAAAGGATCCTACAATTAAGATGAAGAAAACAATTCTTGCGGCTGCCCTCGCATCGGCAGCTCTCTTTACCGCTCCCGGCATCCATGCCGTTCCCGCCCGTCCGGGCGTGATGGAACGCACGATGGCCGACGGCAGCACTGTGAAAGTGCGCCTCGCGGGCGACGAGTTTTACCATTATTACCTCTCTGAAGACGGCTATCTGCTTGTAGATCGCGGAGGTATACTGTATTACGGCGACGTCGACGCGACCGGTGCAATAGTATCAAGCGACATCAAGGCCACTGACATGGCTACGCGCCCCTCGGCGGCCCGCACGTTTCTCTCGGGCGTGGACATGACCCGCGTGGGAAAGACGCTCGACAACCGCCGCTCGCTCTCGCCCCGACTGAAGGAGCGCGCCACGGCCCGCACCATGCGCGCACCCCGCGCTCAGGCCGCTTCCGACGAGGGTTATCCCCTCGGCCCCGGCCTCTTCCCCGGCACCGCTTTCCCCACCAAGGGTGACCAGAAAGCGCTGGTGATACTGGTGGAATATCGCGACAAGAAATTTACTCTTGACGATCCTCACGACTACTTCTCGCGCATGCTCAACGAGACCGGATTCAGCGATTACGGCGGCACGGGCTGCGCCAAGGAGTACTTTGAGCTCTGCTCTGACAATCTGTTCCGTCCGGAATTTGACGTACTCGGCCCCATCACCCTGTCGCAAAACATGAGCTACTACGGCAGCAACGACTGGTTTGGCAACGACCAGCACCCCGAGGAGATGGTCATCGAAGCTTGCCAGCAGCTCGACTCCACGGTCGACTTCTCGCAGTATGACCGCGACGGCGACGGATATATCGACAATGTATTTGTATTCTACGCCGGCCAGGGCGAGGCCTCGGGCGGGGCTGCCAATACCGTGTGGCCCCACTCGTGGGACGTCACCGCCGCCACCTCCACGCCCTACTACTTTGACGGCGTGCGTCTGGACCGCTACGGCTGCACCAACGAATGGGAGAGCGGCCGCCCCGACGGCGTGGGCACCTTCATCCATGAGTTCAGCCACGTGATGGGTCTGCCAGACCTCTACGCCACCTCCTACACCTCGGCGTTCACCCCCGGCGCATGGAGCGCGCTCGACTACGGCCCTTACAACAACGACGGCATGACTCCCCCGCTCTATGGTGCCTTTGAGCGCTACGCCCTCGGATGGAACGCTCCCGTGGAGCTCGACCGCCCCATGAACGCTACCCTCCCCGAGATCGTAAATAATGTATCGGCCATCATCAACACCACGAAGTCCAACGAATTTTTCCTCCTCGAAAACCGCCAGCAGAAGGGCTGGGATGCCTTCATCCCCGGCCACGGTATGCTCGTGTGGCACATCGACTACAACTATGAGAAGTGGGACGGCAACTCTGTCAACAACACCACCTATCACCAGTATGTCGACATCGTGGAGGCCGACAATACCCAGAGCGAAAACTCCCGCGAAGGCGATACATTCCCCGGCTCAAAGGGCGTGACCTCGCTCACCGCCACCACCTCGCCCTCACTCAAGATGTGGGGCGGCACACCCGTGGAAGTGCCTCTGACCGAGATTGCCGAGAGCGCCGACGGCGTAATCACCTTCAAGGTGCTCGGCGGTCATGACCCCTACCCCGCAGTCACCGTCAACGAGCCCGAGGATGTGACCGACGAATCATTCGTGGCCTCATGGGTCAAGACCGAGGCCCCTGCCTATCTCCTGAGCGTCTACACCCTTGCCGCCGACGGCTCACGTTCTTATCTTGAGGGCTACAACCGCCTCAACACCGGCGACACTGACCGCGCCGAGGTGACCGGACTCGAAGCCGAGACTGACTACTACTACACCGTAATCGCTTCTTACGGCCTCGAACTCACCCCCGAGTCAGAGGAAATGGCGGTATTTACCGGCGTGGCCGGCATCAACCGTCTGACCGTAGAGGCTCTCGATGCTATCGAAGTGACCCACAACAGCTTCACCGCATCCTGGAATCACCTCGACGGCGCCACCGACTATCTCCTGACCGTATATCAGCGCGACGAGGGCGCTTCCTTTGAAGCTACCGCCGACTTCACCGACGGTGCCGCCACCCTCCCCGAGGGCTTCACCTCATCGTCGGCGTCGACTTACGCCAACGCCTCTTACTCCGGCCAGGCCATCCCGGCGCTCCGCCTCGCTACCGGTGGCGACCACCTCTCGGCAACGTTCAACGACGGTGTGCGCGGCCTCCGCTTCTGGCATCGCGGCAACGGCACCTCTGAGGGCGACAAGATCAATGTCTACGCTATCGTAGGCGCGTCGCGTCCCGTGATAGCCGAGATTCCCGTAGTCAGCGAGAAGGGCGGCGTAGTGACCGAAATCACTGACTTCCCCGAGAATACCCGCGGCGTGCGCATCGAGTTTGTACGCACGGGCACCAAGGGCTCCATCGCTATCGACGACGTGACGGTAATGCACGGCATCACCTACGCCGACGTAGTGATCCCCGCCTTTGACGGCATCGCCACCGGCTACACTTCTTCTTACAAAGTGGAAGGCCTCGACCCCGAGCACACCTACCTCTATAAGGTAGCCGCTACCGACGGCAATCTCACCTCGCGCCACTCTGACCTCATCGAAGTGACCACCCTCAAGGACCAGGGCAACTCAGGCATCGCAGCTGTAGCAGGTGACAGCCTCGACATCACCGTGGCCGCCAACGTGCTCACCGCCCGTGCCGCCGGCTCAATCACGGTCTACAACGTGGCCGGTCAGGTCGTAGCCTCAGCCAACGGCACACTCCGCGCCACCCTCCCCTCAGGCATCTACCTCATCAATGCCGCCGGAACCGTGAAGAAATTGAAAATTTAAATGATTCATAATTCATGATTCATGATGCATGATTAATTACTCATCCTCCTCTCTCCTTACTTTATAACTTATAACTTATAACTCATAACTCTGACTTAATACTTAACTCTGACTTAATACTTTCAGCATCGCTCCGAAACGTCGCAAAGCGACGTCCCTACGACATAAATCATTATCTTTCACATTATAACTTATAACTCTGACCTATTACTTATTCCAATTAGGTATAATTAAATTTAAATCAGTCAGGGGTAGGCAAAAGGTTTCGGCCGCCCCATGACCTTAATTACTGAAACCATCATTATCACTATGAAGAAAAATCTTACACGGATTTTTTCTCTCCTGTTGGCAGCGCTGACCGTCATCACCGCCTCAGCCACACCGCTGACAGTGCAGAAGGCAAAAGCCCCCGTCACTGAGACGGCCAAGCCTAAAGCAGCAGGCGCCAAGTTTCAGAAAAAGGCACCCGCTGTAAATGCTTCGACCAAGTTCGGAGAATTTGTTACACCTCAGGTTCGCAAAGCCAAGTCATCGAACGTATTCCGCAGCGCTGCCAATAGCGCTCCGGCTCCCGTAAAAGCTCCGCTTAAGGTAGGAGCTAAGGCTATTGACAACCGCGTAGCCCTGTGGGGCGGTGTCATCTATTCCGACGACGCCAGCATGGGCGAGGGCCTCTACACAGTTCCCACCGCTCAGGGACAGGCATTTGAGCTCATCGCTCCCGACGCATCGCCCAGCTACGGCGCAGTGCTCGTTGACAACATCTATTACGTGAGCGAATACTTCAGCTTCTTTGGTTTCGACGTAATTACCTGCAAAGGTTACGACGTAGAGACCGGTGAGGTAGTTTACTCACAGTCCGGCGAGTACATCCCTGCTTCGCTTACCTACGACAAGACCACATCGACTATCTACGGTCTTGTTTCCTCATCTACAGGTTATGTTCTCACCACATATACATTTGGTACACAAGTAGTAGTAGATGTTATCACCTCAATCGCCAAACCCGCCGAAATACCTGCAGGCCAGGTTTACGGCTGGAACTCCATCGCTTGCGATGCCGAGGGTCAGCTCTGGGGTATCGCTTACGCCGGTACTTCGGGCGACAACTTCGTTCCCACCGATTCATGGCTTTACAAAATCGACAAGCTCACCGGTGCCCTCACACTTGTGGGCTCTACAGGTCAGAAGCCTGCTTATATGACCGACTGTACATTTGACACAGCCACCGGCAAGCTCTTCTGGACTCTCTCACCCGCCGACGATACCGGCTGGCTCTGCGAAGTCAACACCACTACCGGCGTAGCAACCCGCGCCCTCCAGTTTGTATCAGGCGAGGAAGTGTGCGGTCTTGTATCACCTGCCGCCGCAGCTGCCGATAATGCACCCGCACGCGTAGAAGATCTTAAGATAGACTTTACCGAAGGCAACCTCACCGGTAATGTATCATTCACCGCCCCCTCTACCCTCTTTGACAACACCGCCGCTTCAGGTGCCATTACCTATACCGTGAAGGCCAACGATGAAGTAGTAGCTACCGGCTCCACCACTTACGGAGCTTCTGTAAACGCTGAGATCACTCTTGAAAGCGGCATGTACACCTTCGAAGTATATGTATCCAACGCTGCCGGCAACGGTCCCGCCGTAAAGGTTAAGGATATGTATGTAGGAAAGGATACTCCTGTCGCTCCCGAGGCTACCGCTTCTTATGATGCTGACAAGAATATAGTCACCATCAACTGGACTGCCGTAACAGCATCAGTCAATGGTGGTTACATGAATCCCGCTGAAGTTACTTACAATGTAACCCGTAAGCCCGACGGCGTAAAGGTAGCTACAGGTACCAAGGCGACCACCGCCACCGATCAGCTTCCTGCCGTAGAATGCCTCACCAAATTCTCTTACGAGGTAGTGGCTGTATATGACGGCAATGTTTCTCAGGCAGCCGTTACAAGCAATATCTTAGTAGGTTCAGGTCTCGTACCTCCCTTTGTAGATGAATTTGCTGACGGTATCGACGGCTATACCATCATCGACTCCAACGGCGATAATAAGATCTGGAGCGTAAACGACGACGCTATGCGCATGGGCTACAACATGGAAATCCCCATGGACGACTGGATCATCACTCCCGCCATCAAGCTCGAAGCCGGCAAGCTCTACGATGTAGTAGCCGACATCTGGGCACTGAGTTCTTCCTACCCCGAGCGTATCGAGGTATATATGGGCAAGTCAGCCACCGTGGCCGGCATGACCATGCAGGTACTCGCTCCCACCGTCATCGATCAGGAAGTCAACGATCCTTACAAGCTCTCGCAGACTGTATTCATCGAGGAATCAGGCGAATACTACATAGGTGTACACGGTATCTCTGATGCTGACCGCTACTACCTGTATTTCGACAATCTGGGTATGACAGCTCCCCGCTCGGCCGAAACTCCCGCAGCCGCAGCTGACCTGAAGGCAACTCCTGCTTCCGACGGCTCGCTGACCGCTGAAATCACTTTCACCACTCCCTCCAAGACCATCAGCGGCAACGCCCTTGCTTCACTTGACAAGGTAGAACTCACCCGCAACGGTAATGTAATCAAGACTTGGGACTCACCCGCTACAGGCACCGCTCTCAGCTATAGCGACGTGCTTACCGAAGGCGGCAATACTCTCTACGCTGTAACTGCCTACAACGCCGAAGGCGCAGGTATGGTGGCCGAGCAGTCAGTATACGTGGGCTTCGGTATGCCCATGGCTCCTGAAAACATCACTCTTGTAGAGACTGCCACCGACGGTGTGGTAACCTTAGCATGGGATGCCGTGACTCAGGATGTCAACGGCCTTAATCTCCCCGTTAATTCCATAACTTACGAGGTATATCAGTTCACCGGTACCGGCCAGCTCGTACCGGTATCTGATAAGATTTCCGAGACCTCTTACACCTTTGAGGCTGTAGCCGCAGGTGACCAGCAGTTTGTACAGTTTGCCGTGTTCTCTAACTACGGTAATATCGAAGGTGACGGTGACGTTTCACCTTTCATGGCTGTAGGTACACCCTACACTGACTTCTCAATGACCGCACCCGAAGACCTTGAGAAATACGTTCTCGGCACACGTAGATTCGGTGCACAGTGGATCACTGGCGACGAAGAGTCGTTCCAGGATGTAACATCGCTTGAGCATGACAACTTCTACTTCTACATGCAAGGTAAATCTGTAGGTGATGGTGCTTCGCTCTTCACCGGTAAGATTGCCCTCACTGAGATTCCCAACCCCGGTATGGTATTCTACTGCATGCCTCTGGGCGCAGATGACACCAACAATATCACTGTAGAAGTAACCAATCTCGCGAACGGCGCTACCTCTGAAGTATATAACAAGGCTGTCAACACTACCGGTCCCGAAATGACTTGGAATAAGGTAACCGTTGACCTCACTGCCTACGCAGGAAAGACCGTTCAGATCACTATCTCCGGTACCTGTGTGGTTGCCCAGTATACATTCCTTGATGGCTGGAAGCTCGTTTCGCTCCTCGACAGCGACATCGCTGTCACCGGCATTAATGCTCCCGCAAAGGTTAAACCCGGTGTACCTTACAATGTAGATGTTACTATAGCCAATGAAGGAACCAAGAAGGCAACCTCTTTCTCGGTTGAGCTCTACGCCAACGGTGAACTCTCTCAGACTAAGCCCGTAGCGTTACTTGAACCTGACAAGAACACCGTAGTAAGTTTTGAGGCATCGTTCTCACCCATCGACACTGAAGCAGTAAGTTATACTGCTAAGGTGGTATATGGAGCTGACGAGTATGCAGCCAACAATGAGAGCGAAACCGTAACCGTTGCTCCTATCGTTTCCAAGCTCCCCGCTCCTGCTGATCTCGCAGGCGCTTCTGAGGACAACGCAGTGAAACTCACTTGGAGCGAGCCTGACCTGTCACCCGCTCCTGCTGAAGCCATTACCGAAGACTTCGAGGACGGCGATGCATTCTCCGATCTTTACGGCGACTGGATCTTCGTCGACAAGGATAAATCTGAGGTAGGCGGTTTCCAGGGCGCTGACATTCCCGGCATAGCCGCAGGCGCAGATCAGGGTTCATTCTGGGTATGGGATACTGACATTATCGCCTTTGACGATATGGCTGCTCATTCAGGTAGCAAATTCCTCTTCGCTCTCTTCCGCTACGACGATGGCACTACCGACGACTGGGCTATCTCGCCCGAACTCGAAGGTTCGGCCCAGACAGTATCGTTCTACGCCAAGAGCTTCTCGGCAGATTATCCCGAAAAGATCGAAGTCTACTACTCGACCGGCTCAACTGACCCCTCTGACTTCAAGCAAGTAACAGGTGTGGGTGGTACAGTACCCGGCAACTGGACACTCTACAAAGCCAACCTTCCCGAAGGTGCCAAGCGCTTCGCAATCCGCTCTTGCGCTACCGGCTCATGGGTACTCATGGTTGACGATGTAACCTTTATCCCCGCTGACGTCAATGCCAACCTTGAGCTCAAGGGCTATGATGTATATCGTGACGGTGTGAAGATCAATGATGCCGTGGTTGAGGAGTGCAGCTACGTCGACGCTAATGTCGAGAACGGCAAGACTTATCAGTATGCCGTAGTAGCCGTTTACGCTTCGGGCGTATCTGCTTCGTCCAACGTGGTAAGCGTTCTCTTCCAGGGCTCGGGTATCGAGAGCGTATATGGCAAAGCTCTCAATATCTCTGCCGCCCGCGGTCAGATCATCGTGACCGGCGCAGCAGGTCAGGCAGTAGCAGTCTACACTGTCGACGGCAAGACCATCTTCGCAGGTCAGGGCGAGGCCAAGACCGTGATCCCCGCTCAGCAGGGCATCTACGTTGTCAAGGCCGGCAAGACCGTCAAGAAGGTCATCGTTAAGTAATTAGTAATTAGCAATTAGTAATTATTATAGTTTCAGGGGCGTCGCGATTGTGACGCCCTTTTTTCGTATGGAGCGGGGGTCGCTGACCCCCGCCGCAGCGACTACGGCGATAGATGGTGCGACGTCCCTACAATCATAATCACTGCCCCGATGGTTCCTCGCCTTTCATCGCTGCCATATTTTTCGGTTGCAAATGCTGATTATATGTTGTATATTTGCACTTTATATACCAAATCCAATCATTTACAATTTATGAAGAAGAATCTTACACGATTTTTTTCTCTTCTCCTGGCGGCGCTGACCGTGATGAGTGTCTCGGCTGCTCCGCTCGCCAAGAGGAAGATGACGGCTCCGAAGACTGAGTCAGCGGCCGTCAAAACCGTAAAGCAGAAGGCTCCTGCAAAGGGTAGCGTGCGTCCGACGCTGTCGCCCAAGTTCCGCACCCCGGCCGGCAAGAGCGGCAATCTGTTTCGCTCGGCGACTCCCCGCAAGCATGTGCCCGTAAAGGCACCTCTGAAGGTGGGCGCAAGAGTCAATGCCGATATGCCTGACATGATGGGCTCGGTCACTTATTCCGATGCGTGGATGAGTACGTGGCCCGTGGGTCTCTATACGATACCTACGAATGCCTCAGAGTCGTTCGTAATGAAGATCGACGGTCCCAACGGCAATTACGGCGGTGTGCTCGTGGGCACTACCTACTATGTATGCGACGTGATCGACTACGATTTATTCTTTGACATCTCCTATATAGGTTACGACATGGAGACCGGCGCACAGGTGTATGAAAGTCCTTACAGCTTCGCTACCGCCTCGATGACCTACGACAACACTTCGGCCACCGTCTACGGCGTGGCATGGGTGGAAAACGCGTGGGCGCTGGTGAAGATCACCTTCGGCACCGAAGTGGAATTTGAGGTCGTAGGCCCCTGCGCGCCCGCCGGAGATACGATGTGGAATTCCATTGCATGTGACTCCAACGGCCAGCTGTGGGGTATCGCCGGCAACTATTCAGGCAACGACTGCATAAGCTCCACCCTCTATAAGATCAACAAGAGCACCGGCGCCCTCACCAAGATAGGCGACACGGGATTTGACTGCGCTTATATGTCTGACATGACATTTGACCTCAAGACCGACAAGCTCTACTGGACCGTATCGCCCTCCGACTACACCGGTTTCCTTGCCGAGGTCAATACCGTCACCGGCGCTGCATCGGTAGTCTACATGTTCCCTGACAATGAAGAGGTGACCGGTCTCGTAATCCCCGCACCCATAGCAGCCGACGGCGCTCCCGCAGCCGTAGCTAACGCCAAGGCTGAATTTGCAGGCGGCGCACTCACCGGCACGGTATCGTTCACCGCCCCCACCACCCTCTTTGACGGCACCCCCGCTACCGGCGAGCTCACCTACTCCGTGAAAGCCAATGGCGTGGAAGTAGCCTCAGGCACCACCACTTTCGGCGCCGAGGTGAGCGATGAAATCACCATGGCAGCCGAGGGCGTATATGACTTCTCCATCACCGTGGCCAATGCCGCCGGTATAAGCCCCGCAGCCAATGTGAAGGGCATATTCGTGGGCAAGGATACCCCCGCAGCCCCCTCAGTGACTGTGACTTACGACAAGGAATCAAATACCGCCACCGTAACGTGGACCGCAGTGACAGGCACCGTCAACGGCGGCTATATGGACGCTTCGGCCGTGACCTACACCGTGACCCGCTATCCCGATGAAGTGGTCGTAGCCGAAAATATCAAGGCCACCACCGTCACCGACAAGCTCCCCGACACCGATGGCATGAGCAAATATTACTACGAGGTAGTGGCTACTTGCGACGGCCTCAGCTCCGCTCCCGGCCTCTCGCCCGAAATCATGACAGGCTCAGGCTTGGTGCCCCCCTTCTTGATGACATTTGACGACTACACCTCGCTCGAATACTTCACCATCATCGACGCAAACGGCGACGGCGACACTTGGAAAGCCGCCGAAGGCCACGTGCGCGTTGACTACAACCGCTTCTTCGGCCCCATGGACGACTGGCTGATCACACCCCCCATCAAGCTTGAAGCCGGCGAACTCTACGACGTGTATGCCGACCTCTGGGCACAGGCCTCGGGCTACACCGAGCGCGTGGAAATATACATGGGCACGGCTCCCACCGTCGAGGGCATGACCACCATGCTCCTTTCTCCCACCGACATTTCCACCACCATGTACAATCCCTTCAAGTTCAGCAAGGCCATCACGGTACCTGAAGCGGGCATGTACTACATAGGATTCCACGGTATATCGGAGGCCGACAAGTATTACCTCAACCTCGACAACTTCGGCGTAACGGCGCCCCGCACCGGCGACGGCCCCGCCATGGTGACCGACCTCATGGCCCTGACCGACCCCACCGGCGCGCTGAAAGCCACCGTAAGCTTCGTCACCCCCACCAAGGCCATCAACGGCAAAGCACTCACCTCGCTTGACAAGGTAGTGCTCTCGCGCGACGGCAAGGAAATCAACACCTGGACGGCACCCGCACCCGGCGACGCCCTCAGCTTCACCGACGAGCTTCCCGATGGCGGCATGCACTACTACTCGGTAGTGGCTGCCAATGAAGCCGGCGACGGTCTGGTGGCCGACGTGTCAGTATTCGTGGGCATCGACACTCCCTCTTACCCCGAAAACGTAGACCTCGTTCAGACCGCCAACCCCGGTGAAATCACCATCAGCTGGGATCCCGTGACTACTGACGTGAGAGGCACCACCCTCCCCGCCGGAAAGGTGAAATATCAGATCTACACTATCGTCAGCGGCTATTACCGCGAGCCCATCTCTGAAAAAATCTCCGAAACTTCCTATACTTTCCAGGCCGTGAATCCCGGTATGCAGAGCTTCGTGCAGTATCTCGTATTTGCTTATTACGACGACGAGGAGAGCGACGGCGTCTACACTCCGTTTAAGCCCGTAGGTACCCCCTACACCTCCTACAGCATGACCCGCGAATCTGACTTCGACGAGTACATCCTTGGCTCCGACGCCTCGGGTGGCTGCGAGTGGTCAGCGGCTACCGACGCTACTTTCGACGAAGTATCGAGCGCCGATGGCGACAACCTCTACTTCTACATGCAGGGCACTTACCTCCAGGAATACGGCACGCTCGTGTCAGGCCTCATCGACCTCTCGGCCATCGCCTCGCCCGGTATGACCTTCTACACCATGCCTGTTGATGCCGAAGACATCAACATCCTTACCGTAACCGTGACCGATGCCGCTACCGGCGTGGATACCGAGGTGTTCAGCAAGCGCGTCAACGATATAGGCGAGCCCATGGAATGGAGTATGGTCACTATCGACCTTGCGGCGTTTGCTCAGCAGACCGTGACTATTCAGATCACCGGCACCATCTGCGACTTCACTACTATTATAGTAATCGACGGCTGGAAGGTGAAATCTATGCTCGACAATGACCTTGCCGTGACGGCGCTCAACGCTCCTCCCCGCGTAAATGCCGGACAGCAGTTTGTGATCGAGGCCGTAGTGGCCAACGAAGGTCTTAAGGCAGCCGACGCCTTCACCGTAGAACTGTATGCCGACGGTGTGGCAGTCGACACCAAGGAGGTAGCCTCCCTCGCCGCCAACACCAAGACTACCGTCAAATTCACCACCGCTCTTTCAGCCGTGGCTACCGAGCCGGTAGAATACACCGCCAAAGTGGTATTTGCAGCCGACCAAAACGCTGCCAACGACATGAGCAAGCCCGCGAACGTAGCTCCCATTCTCTCTCACCTCCCCGCCCCTGACGACCTCGCCGCCACCACTACCGCCACCGCGGTAGAGCTCACGTGGAGCGAGCCTGACCTGGCCAACGCCCCCGGCAACCCCGTGACCGAGGACTTTGAGGATGCTGACTCGTTTACCGCCGAATACGGCCACTGGATCTTCATTGACCGCGACAAATCAGAAGTGGGCGGATTTGAGAATATCGACATCCCCGGTATCACCCCCGGCGACACCAAGGGCTCATTCTGGGTATGGGATACTGACAAGCTCACCTTCGACGACCTCGCCGCTCACTCGGGCAGCAAGTTCCTCTTCACTATGTTCCGCTGGGATGGAGGCGACTCCGACGAGTGGGCCATCTCGCCCGAGCTCTACGGCACGGCTCAGACCATCTCGTTCTACGCCATGAGCTACTCGGCCACATTCCCCGATAAGATTGAAGTTTACTACTCGACCGGTTCGACCGATCCCGCCGACTTCATCAAAGTCAACAATGTAGGTGGCTATTTGCCCGACACCTGGACACTCGTAGCTGCCGACCTGCCCGACGGAGCCAAGCGCTTCGCCATCCGCTCATGCGCTACCGACTCATGGATGCTCATGGTCGACGACGTCACCTTCACCCCCGCCGGCTCTTCAGCCGCTGACCTTGAGCTCAAAGGCTACGACGTGTATCGCGACGGCGTGAAGATCAACGAAGCCATCGTGGAAGAATGTGACTTCACTGACACTAATGTAGTTGAGGGTCAGACATATCAGTATGTAGTAGTGGCCGTATACTCCACCGGCTTCTCGGCACCCTCAAGCGCAGTGACCGTGCTCTACCAGGCATCAGGTCTCGAAAGCATCTACGGCAGCGCGCTCAATATCTCGGCCGCCCGCGGTCAGATCATAGTGACCGGCGCTGAAGGTCAGGCAGTAGCAGTCTACACCGTCGACGGCAAGACCATCTTCGCAGGCCGCGGCGAGGCCAAGACCGTGATCCCCGCTCAGCAGGGCATCTACGTAGTCAAGGCCGGAACGACAGTGAAAAAGCTCCGCGTAAAATGATTACTAATTGCTAATTAAAAATTACTAATTGACAGGGGCGTCGCGACCGCGACGCCCTTTTTTTTTTATGGAGCGGGGGTCGCTGACCCCCGCCGCAGCGACTACGGCGAGGGATGGTGCGAGGCAGGTGTGGCAGAGTAGGACGATTAGGACATTTAGGACGATTAAGACCATTGGGACAGATTGTCCTAAGGGTCCTAAGGGTCCCAATCGTCCTAATTCACCTCCCTTTTCTCGGCGACGCCCGCTCCATATTCTCCCATTACACTTATTAACTATTCACTATTACCTATTACTTCCATCATCGCAGTGTGGCTTGGAAAAAAATTCGTATCTTTGCGGTTAAATACCATTTTCAACACGATCGTGCGGGGGGAAAGGGTTTCAACCTCCGCCGTATCCCATTCCTGAAACCGTAATGTAAAAACGATGAAAAAGAATCTTTTAAGGATTTTTTCGCTCTTACTTGCCGCAGCTACATCGCTGAGTATCACGGCTGCGCCCTTAGCCAAGAAATCCGGCAAAGGCGCGCGCAGTGAGGTTTCGACCCTCGTCGCTCCGGCATCTGCGAAGACTGCCTCCAAGTTGCCCGTGCGTCCGTCAAGGCATCAGGGTCAGAAATCGAGTGTGTTTGCGTCGCCCTCCAAGAGGGTGGCCCTCGACACCAAAGCCCCGCTCAAAGCCCCCATCAAGGCTGAGGGTGTAGAAAAGATGCCCGCGCTGATAGGCTCGGTAGTCAATGCAAGCGGCTACGGAGTTTACACCGTGCCCACCAACTCTTCGATGAGCTTCGAGAGACTGGCCTACTACGCCAACGGCGAATATGGCGCAGTGCTTCTGGGCGACAACTACGTGTGCTGCGAATATTATTACAGCCCCTGGTTTGGCTCGTCAATATCGTTCACGGCCTACGACATCACTACCGGATCTCAAGTAGCCGACATCTACTCGCCCTACTACACCTTCTCCATGACAGTCGACGAGGCTACATCCACCGTGTATGCCATAGCCAATATCGACGGCGACAACACTCTTGCGAAGGTTAACATAGACCTCGCCAACGAAGCCGTGACATTTGACCCGCTGGGAAAACTCTACATCAATGAGTTTGGCGCATGGAACGCTCTGGCCTGCGACGCCGACGGCCAGCTCTGGGGCGTGCTCACGCTGCTCGACCAGGATGCCTACTTCAACGATGAGGAATTCGTATGCACCGGCTCGGCCCTCTACAAAATCGACAAGAATACCGGCGCCGCCACCCGCGTAGGCGACATGGGCTATAAGTCATATTACGCGTCTGACGCGACATTTGACCTCAAGACCGGCCGCATGTTCTGGACCGTGTGTACCCCCGAGGAAGAAGGCTACCTTACGCTGGTCGACACCGCAACCGGAGCCGCATCGCTCGTATATCAGTTCCCCGGCGGCGAGGATGTGACCGGCCTTTGTGTGCTTCCTCCCGCAGCTGAGGATGGCGCACCCGACGTGGTTACCGGCCTGAGCGCCAACTTCACCGGCGCATCGCTCAGCGGTACCGTGGAATTTAAAGCTCCCGCCACCCTCTTCAGCGGCGCGGCAGCCTCAGGCGAGCTTAACTATACCGTGCTTACGGGCGGCACCAAGGTAGCGGGCGGCACCACTACCTACGGCGCCGACGTGAAGGCCGACGTGACACTTTCAGCATCAGGCTTCTACACATTCACCGTATACACCACCAATGCCGTCGGCGACAGCCCCAAGGCCGAGACCGCCAAGATGTATGTGGGTGCCGACACCCCCGTAGCCACCTCGGTAACAGCCTCGTATCTCGACGGCGTGATGACCGTGACATGGCTCCCCGTGACCGAGACCATCAACGGCGGCTTCATGGACACTGACAATGTGACCTACACCGTGACCCGCTTCCCCGGCGGCGAGGCAGTAGCTACCGACATCAAGGCCACCACGTTCACTGAAAATATCGCCGAGCCCGACGAGATCAAGTCATACTACTACACCGTAGTGGTCAACGCCGGCGGCCTCAAATCGCAGGTTGCTCAGTCAAATGTAGTGACCATAGGCTCGCTCACGCCTCCGTTCTTTGCCGATTTTAAGGACGACCTCTGCGGCTTCAATGTAATCGACGCCAACGGCGACCTGCGCCAGTGGGAACAGATCGACGGCCACGCCCGCGTGAGATACAACGCCACTGAGGCCATGGACGACTGGCTCATCTCCCCGGGACTCAAGCTCGAAGCCGGCAAGCTCTATGAAATCTCGGCTTCATTCTGGGCAAGCAGCGCCAACTTTGCCGAGCGCATCGAGATCAAGATGGGCAAGCAGGGCACCGTGGAAGGCATGACCACCGAGCTCCTCGCCCCCACCGAAGTCACCAATGAATACAGCGAACCCGTAGAGTGGGCCGTGACCTACATCCCCGAGACCGATGGTGTATATTACATCGGCTTCCACGGTATGTCGGATAAGGACAAATATGACCTCTTCCTCGACGATGTATCAGTGAGCGCTCCCAAGGCAGCCGACGGCCCCGGTGCCATCACCGATCTTAAAATCAAGCCCGGCGACAACGGCGCCCTTACGGCCGACATCTCGTTTACCACTCCCGCCGTCAGCATGAGCGGCAAGGAGCTCACCGAGCTCAGCAAGATCGAGCTCTACCGCGGTACCACCCTTGCCAATACATGGGAGAATCCCGGCATAGGCGTGCCCCTGACCTATACTGACAATGTGCTCGGCGAGGGTACCTTCCAGTACACCCTCGTGGCAATCAACAGCGAAGGCCGCGGTCCGGAAATCACCGAGACCGTCTACATAGGTATCGACTACCCCGCCGCCGTGACCGGAGTATATGCTTACGAGACTGAGACCGCCGGCGAAGTCACCATCAACTGGGACGGCGTGACCACCACCGCCTCAGGTGCCGCCCTTGACCACTCCCACGTGACCTATCAGGTATATGAGGTATCGAGCGGCACGCCCGTAGCCGTTTCGTCGCGCCTCGACGTCACTTCCTTCACTTACAAGGCTGTGGCAGCCGGCAAGCAGCAGTTTGTGCAATATGTGGTATATCCCTTCACCGAGCGCGGCATGGGTGAGTATGGCATCTCTGACTTCTTCCCCGCAGGTACCCCCTACAAGGGACTTACGCTCTCTAACTCCACTGACTTCAACACTTACATCGTAGGAGTCAACCCCATCAACGGCGGTAACTGGAGCGCTTACGACGACAACCTCATCCCCTCGCAGGATGGCGACAGCCGCGTGCTTGCAATGTTTGGTCAGTATGAAGGCACTTCAGCCGAGCTCCTGACCGGTCTTGTCACCCTCGAAGGCATGACTAATCCCACCCTGAGCTTCTATACTTATAATTTAGGCGACCTCGACGGAGGCGTTGATGACACCAACGAGCTCACCGTCAGCGTCAAGGCCAAGGGTGAATTTGAGTTCACCGAGCTCAAGGCCACCAAGGTATGCGAGACCGGCCCCGCCAACCAGTGGAACCGTATCGTAATCGACCTCAAGGACTATGCCGGCAAGACCATTCAGACGAGCTTCCTGGCTGTCAACACGGTAGCGGCCTACACTATCATCGACAATATCAAGATAGGCGACATGATCGGCAATGACCTCGTGGCTCTCGAAGTGACCGCCCCCGCCCGTGCTACAGCCGGCGCTTCGATAAGCGTGGCCGTGACCGTGTCAAATGAAGGTCTTAACACTGCCGAGGACTATACCGTAGAACTGTATGCCGACGGCGAACTCATTGCCACCAAGGCCGGCGAGGCTATAGCCGGCGGCGAGATGAAGCAGGTGGTATTTGACGTAACCGTATCACCCTTCGCTGAATATGAAGTAAGCTATGCTGCCAAGGTAGTATATGCCGCTGACCAGAATAATGACAACAACCTCACTCCCGCCGTGAACATGAGCGTCGACAAGTCAGAGCTCCCCGCTGTGACTGACCTCGCCGGCACTGCCGAGACCGGAGCCGTGAAACTCACCTGGAGCGAGCCTGACCTCGCCGCCATCCCCGCCGAGGCCGTCACCGACGACTTTGAGGACGGTATCGAATTTGCTTCACGCTACGGCGAGTGGTCATTCGTCGATATGGACGAGTCGCCCGTCGACGGCTTTGACTCCATCGAGCTGCCCAACATTGTGGAGGGCCTCACCAAGGGTTCGTTCTGGATCTGGGACACTGACAAGACCGGCACCAGCACTTACCTCAAGCCTCACTCGGGCACCAAGTTCCTCTTCTCGCTCTACCGCGCCGACGAAGGCCAGTCAGACGAATGGGCTATCTCTCCCGAGCTCAACGGCACCGCTCAGACTATCGAGTTCTGGGCCAAGAGCTACCACTACATGTATCCTGAAAAGATCAAGGTATGGTACTCGACCGGCTCTACCAATCCCGAGGACTTCGTGGAGGTAGTTACCTACAACAATGTTCCCTCTGACTGGACACTCTTCCGCGTAGAGCTCCCCGCCGGAGCCAAGCGCTTCGCCATCAACTCCTGCGCCACCAATGCATTTATGCTCATGGTCGACGACGTGACCTACATCCCCGAGGGTGCTCCCGTGACCAATCAGTTTAAGGGTTACGACGTGTATCGCGACGGCGTGAAGATCAACGACGCCATCGTGGAGGAATGTGAGTTCACCGACGCCAACATCGAGCAGGGCAAGACCTACAAGTATGCCGTAGTTACCGTCTACAGCCAGGCCCTCTCGGGTGCGTCCAACATCGTCACCGTGACCACCTTAGGCTCGGGTATCGACAATGTCTACGGCACGGCGCTGACCATCACGGCCACCCGCGGCGAGATTATCGTGACCGGTGCAGCAGCTCAGGAAGTGGCAGTGTATGCCATCGACGGCAAGACCATCTTCGCAGGCCTCGGTGAAGCCAAGACCGTAATCCCCGCTCAGCAGGGTGTCTACGTAGTCAAGGCCGGCGAGACCGTCAAGAAAGTCATTGTGAAATAATTAGCAATTAGTAATTAGCAATTAGTAATTATAAGATTTTCAAGGGCGTCGCGATTGCGACGCCCTTTTTTTATTATGGAGCGGGGGTCGCTGACCCCCGCCGCCGCGACCACGGCGATAGATGGTGCGCGACTTGAGTGGCTCAGTAGGACGATTAGGACTATTGGGACCCTTAGGACATTTGGGACCGGTGTCCTAATCGTCCTACTTCACTCCCCATCCTAAATCCTTAAAATTCTTTAAATCGTTAATTATCGCGGGTGATTTGATGAATGATTCGTAACTTTGCACTTTCGTTTTTCAATAAACTACAATTTCTTATACTTTCGGGTGGCGGTAAAAGGTTTCGGCCCCGCCCGAATAATAATCTGAAACCGTCATTATCACTATGAAAAAAAGTCTGACACGGATTTTTTCTCTCCTGCTTGCTGCGCTGACCGTGATGAGCGTCACAGCCGCTCCGCTTAAGTCGCAGAAACTCGCAGGAAAGGTCGACGCCAAAATCGACGTCACCACACCGGCAGCCACAGCTCCCGCCAAGGCTAAGAAAGGCGCGAAGATGCTCGGCAAAGCCCGCACTCCCAAGGGAGCCAATCTGTTTAAGAGCGCCCGCAAGAGTGCTCCCGCTCATGTAAAAGCTCCTTTCAAGGCCGGCTTGAAGGCTACGGCCGGACTCCCTAATCTTGTCGGCTCGGTAATCTACTCCGACACCTGGACCGAGTATGATGAGCTCTACGGTCTCTACAGCGTGCCTGCAAGCGCTTCTCAGGAATTTGACCTGAAGCTTTTAGGTCCCAACGCTGCTTACGGCGGCGCGATGGCCGACGATGTTTATTACACCTGATTCGTCGACCTGTGGTATGGCTGGATCTATGGCATTTACTTTATAGGTTATGACATGGAGACCGGTGAGGAGGTGCTCTATCTCGCTTCAGATAATTACACCAACTGCCTCACCTACGATGCTTCTACCTCCACTCTCTACGGTGTGGCTCCCATCGACGGCCTCTCTACGCTCGTCACCATCGACCTCAGCGGCGATGAAGCTGTATTCAACACCGTACATACCTTAGAGCCCGGCAACTTCGGTATGTGGAACTCCATCGCATGTGATTCCCACGGCCAGATGTATGGTATCTACGGCGACTACGACGAAGCCACCGATGCATGCACCGGCAGCACGCTCTACAAGATCGACAAGTACACCGGCGCTCTCACCAAAGTGGGCGAAACCGGTTATGACTGCCCCTACTTCAGCAGTTCGGCTTTTGACCTCAAGACCGACAAGCTCTACTGGTGTGTAAGCCCCGCTGACGAGACCGGTCTTCTTACCGAAGTCAACACCACCACCGGTGCCGCTACCCTCATCTATCACTTCCCCAACAATGAAGAGGTAGTGGGATTGTATGTACAAGCTCCCGCTGCTGAAGACGGTGCTCCCGCCATTGTTACCGACCTCAAGCCCAACTTCATCGGCGCATCGCTGAGCGGTACCATCGACTTCACCGCTCCCGCCACTCTCTTCGACGGCTCCGCAGCTTCAGGCGCCCTCAGCTACACCATCGTGGCCAACGGCGAAGAGATCGCTACCGGCAACACCACCTTCGGAGCTGAAGTTTCGGCCGAAGTCACCGTGCCCGCTCCCGGCTTCTACACCTTCGTAGTGACCACAAGCAATGCAGCCGGCGCGAGCCCCAAGGCCAAGACTTCGCTCTACGTAGGCCCCGCCACCCCGGCCTCGACCAAGGTTACCGCCTCGTATGCCGACGGCGCTGCTACCGTGACATGGGATGCCGTGACCTCCGGTACTGAAGGCGCATACTTTGATCCTGAAGGCGTGACCTACATCGTGACCCGCCAGCCCGATAATGTGGTGGTAGGCGACAAGGTCAAGGGTACTTCGCTGACCGACACTTTCGCCGCTCCCGACAAGATCACCACTTTCTTCTACGAAGTAGTAGTGGAATTTGAAGGCGCAAAGTCGGCCCCCGCGATGTCAAATACCTTCACCCTCGGCTCGATCTATCCTCCCTTCCTCGCTACATTTGACGACGGCCTCGAAGGCTTCACCACCATCGACGCCAACGGCGACCTCAAGAGCTGGATGAACATAAATGGCCGCGCCCGCATGGCCTACAACTTATCGCAGGATATGGACGACTGGCTCATCACTCCCGCCATCAAGCTCGAAGCCGGCAAGCTCTACAGCATCTCATGTGACTTCGGCGCCGAAAACGAGCTGTATGCCGAGCGCGTGGAAGTGAAGCTCGGTAAGGCTGCTACGGTCGACGCTATGACCACCGTGCTCCTTGAGCCCACCGAAATCACAGCAGTATACCTCGAACCCTACGAGTGGGCGACCACCTTCACTCCCGAGGAAGACGGCGACTACTACATAGGTATCCACGGTATCTCTGATGCTGACCGCTACTACCTCTATGCCGACAACTTCGCGATCACCGCTCCCAAGTCGGCCACAGCTCCCGAGGCTGTAAGCGACCTGCTTGTAGTGCCCGACATCAACGGCTCTCACACTGCTGAAATCTCCTTCACCACCCCGGCCAAGGATCTCAACGGCGATGCCCTCACCTCGCTGACCAAGGTAGTACTCTCGCGCAACGAGACCGTCGTAAAGGAATGGGCCGCTCCCGCCCCCGGCACCAAGCTCACCTTCACCGACGCGCTCCCCGGCAACGGCGAGTATACTTACACCGTAGTGGCCTGCAATGAGTCCGGCGACGGTGCCGACACATCGGTTTCAGTTTACGTGGGTGTTGACTATCCCGCAGCCGTAACCAATGTGGTCGGCTTCGAGACCGCTAATCAGGGTGAAGTGACCGTGACATGGGATGCCGTGACCGAGACCGCAAGCGGTACACCGCTGTCAGCATCGCAGGTTACATATCAGGTATACGGTTTCGAGGGCAATATCCCCGTACCCGTTTCCGAGAAGCTTTCCACCACTTCATTCACCATCCAGGCCGTTCCCGCCGGTGAGCAGGCATTTGTGCAGTATGCAGTATTTGCTTACACCGAGCGCGGCGAAGGTGAAGGCGCTATCTCCAACTTCTTCGCAGCCGGTAAGCCCTACGACAGCTACGAAATGACGTCAGACGCTGACCTTGACAAGTACATCCTCGGCACTGATTCGCAGGGCGGCAGCACTTGGTCAAGCTACAACTACACCTACACCGGTGTTCACGCTCAGGATGGCGACGACTTCTTCTTCGGCATCAAGGCCACGTATAAGGGCGATTATGCCGAGCTCTTCACCGGCCTCGTATCGCTGGGCATGGAGAACCCCGGATTCTCGTTCTACGTCTTCAACAACACCGTAAGCGGCAACCCCGCCGGCAACATCAACGAGTTTAAGATTGGTGTGATGGAGAAGGGTCAGACCGAGTATACTTACATCAAGACCGTAGTCGTAAGCCAGACCGGTGAATCCAATGCTTGGAACCGCGTGATTGCCGACCTCTCGGCCTACGCCGGCAAGACCGTTCAGGTAAGCATCCTCGGCCTCTGCAACAACAGCACTTATACCTACGTCGACAATATCAGCATAAGCTCCATCACTCCCTACGACCTCGAAGCTGTGGAAGTCAACGCTCCCGGCAAGGTTAAGGCCGGCGAGGACTACAAGGTTGTGGCCAATATCTACAACCTGGGCTCGAAGGACGCTGAAAACTACTCGGTAGAGCTCTACGTAGACGGTGCTCTCGCTCAGACCAAGGAAGGCACCGCTCTCGCATCAGGCTTCTATGCCGGTGTCGAGTTCACCCTCACCATGCCCGTGCTCGCCACCGAGCCCGTGGAAATCTACGCCAAGGTGGTATATGCCGGCGACACCAATGCCGACAACAACGCTACCGAGCCCGTATCTGTAACTCCCGTCGTAAGCCGCTATCCTTCGGCTGAAGGCGTGGCCGGTACGGTAATCGACGGCGCAGTGAAACTCTCTTGGAGCGAACCTGACCTTGCCAACGCTACCTCCGAAGTTGTAACTGAAGACTTCGAGGATGCCGATTCGTTTGCCGACGCTTATGGCGAATGGATATTCGTCGACAAAGACGAGTCCCCCGTAGGTGGCATGCAGGGTGCTACCATCCCCGCTATCACTCCCGGCGAGACCACCGGTTCATTCTGGATCTGGGATCAGGCTCAGGTTGGCAATCTCACATTCCAGGCTCACTCTGGCACGAAGTACCTATTCTCGATGTTCCGCTACGACGACGGCACCGTCAACGACTGGGCTATCTCGCCCGAGCTCGACGGCACGGCTCAGACCATCTCGTTCTACGCCAAGAGCTACATGGTAGAGTATCCCGAGGCTATCAAGCTCTGCTACTCAACCGGTTCGGTCAACCCCGATGACTTCGTCGAGGTCAAGACCGTGAAGCCCGTAGCCGGCGAGTGGACTCTCTATGAATTTAATGTACCCGAAGGTGCCAAGCGCTTCGCTATCAACTCATTCGCTACCGGCGCTTACATGCTCATGGTCGACGACGTGACCTTCATCCCCGCCAACGTTATCGCTACACTCGAACTCGTGGGCTACGACGTATATCGCGACGGCGTGAAGATCAACGACTCCGTAGTGGAAGAATGTGAGTTTACCGATACCAATGTAGAGAACGGCCACACCTACGAGTATGCCGTAGTAGCCGTCTACACCACCGGCCTGTCACACTCTTCTGACGTAGTGAGCGTGCTCTATCAGGGCTCGGGTATCGACAGCATCGCTGCCGGCGCACTCAGCATCTCCACCGCCCGCGGTCAGATCATCGTGACCGGCGCTGCAGGTCATGCAGTGGCAGTATACGCTGTCGACGGCAAGACCATCTACAGCGGCCTCGGTGAAGCCAAGACCGTAATCCCCGCACCCCAGGGCATCTACGTAGTCAAAGCCGCCACCACCGTTAAGAAGGTCATCGTTAAGTAATTAGTAATTAGCAATTAGTAATTAGCAATTAGCAATTAGTAATTATAAGTTTTTTTTCAAGGGCGTCGCGATTGCGACGCCCTTTTTTATGGAGCGGGGGTCCCTACAATCATAAGCCACTGCCCCCGCTCCTTACTCTCATAATACAAATTATAATTGCTAATTGCTAATTACTAATTCACTATCCCTTATAACTTATTACTCTGACCTTTGACTTAATTTTTACGCTTGGTAATTGTTATGAATCAGTTGGGTGTGATTTTTAGCATAATGATACCGCTATCGCATTGAAATTTCAGATTTATATCGTATATTTGCACTGATATAGATCGATCATTTTTCAACGGTCATGCGGCGGCAAACGGTTTCTACGCCGTGTGGTCAAATTTCAGAAACCTATACGAAACACAATGAAGAAGTATCTGACACGGATTTTCACACTTACGCTGGCCGCGGCCACCGCTCTGTGTGCAAGCGCCACCCCGGTACTGCCCGGCAAGGTCACTGCTGCTGACCGCGGAAAAATTGCCGTAGGAGCTCCCGCTGCGGCTGCTCCAGCCAAAGCTCCGGCCTCGAAAAGTGCTAATTTCCTGCCTAAGGTGCGCACCGCCTCCTCACCTCTCGCCGGCCCGTTTTTCTCACCCGCCAAGTCGGCTAAGGGTTACGTGAAAGCCCCTTACAAGGCCGACGCTCTCAATGCTGCCGCCGGGCTGCCCAACCTTGTCGGTTCGGTAGTGTGGGCCGACGGCTGGAACACCATCGACAATCCCCCTCTGGGCCTCTACTCCGTCCCCACGCAGGACACCCAGAGTTTTGACATGATGCTCGCCGATGTCAACGCTTCCTATGGCGGTGTGCTCATCGACAATGTATATTACACCTGCGAGCCTGCTATTTTCGGCGACTACGTATATGGTGTGTACTACCTGGGCTACAACATCAACACCGGCGCCCTGGCCTACAACGAGACTTATTCCTACATGACCACGACGATGACCTACGACCCGAAGACCTCGACCGTATACGGTATCGCCATCGTGGAGGAATATACCGCTCTGGTGAAGATATATTTCAACCCCGGCGAACTGGTGATGGAGCCCGTGGGTGTGCTCCAGCCCGCTAATGCCGGTCGCTGGAACTCGCTCGCCATCGACGGCAACGGCCAGCTCTACGGTATCTACGGCGACTTTGAGGTAATCAATTCGCAGTATGTATGCACCGGCTCCACGCTCTACCGCATCGACAAGGAGACCTCGGAGCTCACCGCCGTGGGTCCCACCGGTTATGACTGCGCCTACGCTACAGGTGCTGTGTGCGACCCCCGCACCAACCGTCTGTTCTGGGCCGTGTGTCCCGCTGACGGCAACGGCTACCTGACCGAGGTCAACACCGCCACCGGCGAGGCTTCGCTCATCTACCACTTCCCCCTCAACCAGGAGGTGACCGGTCTGGCCGTGGCTCTGCCCGTGGCTGAAGATGATGCTCCCGCCGAGGTGACCGACATCGTGGCCAATTTTGACGGCACGTCGCTCAGCGGTACCATCGACTTCAAGGCACCCTCCACGCTCTTCGACGGCACTCCCGCCACCGGCGAGCTCACCTACTCGGTGAAGGTTGACAATAAGGAAATCAGCTCCGGCACCACTACCTTCGGCGCCGACGTGAAGGCTCCCGTGACCATGACTGCTGCCGGAAGCTATACATTTGTAATCACCGTGGCCAACTCGGCCGGCCTGAGCCCCAAGGCTCAGATCACCGCATTTGTGGGCGCCGATACCCCCGTGGCTACCACGGTGCGCGCTTCATGGGCCGACAATGTGATGACCGTAAGCTGGCTCCCCGTGACCACGGCTGTCAACGGCGGATATGTCAACGCTGATGCCGTGACCTACACCGTGATACGCTACCCCGACAATGTAGTCGTGGCCGCCAACACGAGCGAGTGTAGCCTCACTGACCCCGTCACCGAGCCCGAAAACGGCGTGATTTCCTATTACTACGACGTGACCGCTCACTCTGAAGGCCTTACCTCAGAGGTAGCGCACTCTAATTTCGTAACCCTCGGCTCGATCGTGCCCCCGTTTGCAGCTACATTTGACGAGGACCTTGACGGATTCCTCGTAGTAGACGCCAACGGCGACGGCCGCACTTGGATGGCAATAGAAGGCGCCGCCCGCATGTGGTGGCACACCCAGCACGCTATGGACGACTGGCTGCTCACTCCCCCGCTCAGGCTGAAAGCCGGCCAGAGCTACGACGTGGCCGCTGACCTGAGCTGCAAGTCGCTCAACTCCCCCGAGCGCATCGAGATTATGGTGGGCCGCAGCGTAAATCCCGCTGACTTCACCACCGTGCTCCTTGAGCCAACCGTCATTGCCAATAAGCGCGATGAAGCCCCCATGGAGTGGAGCTCGATATTCATCCCCGAGGAAGACGGAATCTATTTCATAGGCTTCCACGCTATCTCTGATGCCGACAGCTACTACCTCTATGTAGACAATTTCGTAATCTCCGCTCCCAAGTCGGCCAAGGCTCCTGCGGCTATCGCTGACTTCACCGTGACCCCCGGCTACAAGGGCGCCATGACTGCCGACATCGCCTTTACCGCTCCGGAAAAGGCATTTGACGGCACCACGCTCAGCTCGCTCACCAAGATCGAACTCTCGCGCAACGGCGAACTGATCAAGACCTGGGAAGCACCCGCTCCCGGTGCCAAGCTCACTTATACCGACAATCTCACCAAGACCGGCGACTATACTTACACCGTGGTGCCTTACAATGAAAACGGCAATGGCGGCGAATCAGTAGGCTCGGCCTACGTGGGTGTCGACTATCCGGCCGACATTACAAGTGTGACCGCCTACGAGACAGCCACACCCGGCGAAGTCACCATCTCGTGGGAAGCCGTGACCAAGACCACCGCCGGCGGCGACCTCGACCCCTCGCAGGTGACCTACGACCTGTATCGCTACATTGACCAGAAGTTCTACCCCGTGGCATTCGATCTTTCCGTGACCACCTACACCTATCAGGCTGTGCAGGCCGGAAAGCAGGAGTTTGTGCAGTATGCCGTGTTCCCCGTCACTGACCGCGGCGAGGGTGCGGGCGACGTGTCGGAATTCTTCCCCGCAGGTACCCCCTACAGCAGTATGCAGATCACTCAGGATTCTGACCTCAAGAACTATATCATCGCCACCGCAGGCTACTGGTATACTTACGATTACATCAATACCGGCATCTACGGTCAGGACGACGACTGGTTCCTGGGTATGCACGGCGATATTGACGACGAGGGCTTCGTGCTCACCGGATATATCTCGCTCGCCGGCATGGAAAATCCCGGCTTCACGTTCTATACTTACAATGTAGGCCTCGACACCGGCAATGCTGACCTCAACGAGATAGAGGTGGGCGTGAAGGTCAAGGGCGAGAGTGATTTCACTATCGTCAAGGGTATAGTAGTGGGCGAGACCGGTCCCGTGGGCGCTTGGAATCGCGTCACCGTCGACCTGGCTGAATACGTCGGCAAGGTGGTGCAGCTTGAGCTCATCGCCATGACCGTCAACACCACCTACACGTTTATCGACAATCTCGTCGTAGCCTCGCTTCTCAATCATGACCTCGGCATACTCGACATCGCCGCTCCCGCCAAGGTGAAGACCGGCGACGAGTACACCGTAAGTGTGCTGATTGCCAACGAAGGTAAATCGGCCGCCAAGGATTACAATGTGGAACTCTACGTTGACGACGTACTCGTGGCCACCAAGCCAGGCGAGGAACTCGCCACCGGTGCACGCGCCACTGTCGACTTCGCTCCCGTGATGTCGCCTCTCGCCACTCAGCCCGCAAGCGTCTACGCCCGCATAGCTTATGCCGCTGACCTTGACCCGTCCAACAATCAGAGCGCTACGCTCAAGGTTGAGCCCGTGTCGCCCTCGCTTCCCGAGGTGACCGACCTCTCGGCCGACGTGGTCAACAATGCCGTCATTCTCACCTGGAGCGAGCCCGCCGTGGATACTGCTCCCGGCCAGGCTGTCACCGAGGACTTTGAGGACGCCAATTCCTTCTCGGCCACTTACGGCGACTGGGTATTTGTAGACCTTGACAAGTCTCCCGTGGGCGGCTTCCAGGGCTCTAATCCTCCCTGCATCAAGCCCAATGAGACCACCGGTTCATTCTGGATATGGGACAGCGATAAGATTTACACTGACTACTCGGCCCTCAACGCTCACTCGGGCACGAAATATCTCTTTGCCATGTTCCGCTACGATGACGGACCTGCCGACGACTGGGCTATCTCGCCCGAACTCGACGGCTCGGCTCAGACCATCTCATTCTGGGCTCAGAGCTACCATCCCTCGTATCTCGAACAGATCGAGATATGGTACTCTACCGGCTCGACTGACCCCGCTGACTTCGTGCAGATCGAGGGTGTGGGCGGCGCGGTGCCCAACGCATGGACTGAATATGACGTGAAGCTCCCCGCCGGTGCCAAGCGCTTTGCAATCCGTTCGTGTGCCGAGGGCTCGTTCATGCTCATGATCGACGACGTGACCTACAGCCCCGCCGGAGCCATCAACGATATTCAGCTCCTGGGCTACAACGTGTATCGCGACGGCGTGAAGCTCAACGATGCATTGCTCGAAGAGTGTGAGTTTACCGATCCCACCGTCGAGGCCGCCAAGATTTACAATTATGTAGTGACCGCCGTATACAACCGTGGCGAGTCGGGCGCTTCCAACACCGTGGTAATCAATGACCTCTCGGGCATTGAAAGCATCTACGGCACCGCCCTCACCATCACCGCCACCCGCGGCGCTATCGTGGTGACCGGAGCTGTCGGCCATGATGTAGCAGTCTACACCGTCGACGGCAAGACCATCTACTCCGGAGCCGGAGCAGCCAAGACCGTAATCCCCGCTCCTCAAGGCATCTACGTAGTCAAGGCCGGCCCCGCCGTCAAGAAACTACTCGTTAAATAATTAGCAATTAGTAATTAGTAATTAGTAATTAGCAATTAGTAATTTGATATTGACAAGGGCGTCGCGAGTGCGACGCCCTTTTTCATTATGGAGCGGGGGTCGCTGACCCCCGCTCCATACTCTCCGCTCTCCGCTCTCCGCTCTCCGCTCTCCACTCTCCGCTCTCCGCTTTATCACTTATAACTTTGACCTCCTTATTGCTCTGCCGGACACTCCATGGAGTGTCCCTACTGGTGCTGATGATCAGGTATTTACATTCATCGCCGTAGTCTCTGCGGCGGGGGTCGGCGACCCCCGCTCCATATTCTCCACTCTCCACTTTCAAAAAAAACTTGCTTTGCGGGAAAAATTGTTGTAATTTTGCACTTTCACATTTCGCAACACTTTTCATCACAGAGCTATGAAACTTGCCACGACGCTTTCACTCGCCCTACTCATGACCTCGGCCGCCGCATCGGCTCAGCTTAATCTGCTGCCCCCCGTGCAGCCGCGCAACATCATCTACGATACTCCGGTGGTATATCCCGATTCTGTCGCCGCCACCGACCTTGACTTTGACGACGTGACCGGCGTGGTGATCTACGACGAAGTGCCTGAGTATGTTCCGAGCCTCCCGGCGTTTTACCGCCCGGTTGTCTTTGACACGTTCCACATGCTCGACCCTATCCCCATGACCCATGCCGCGCTGAGCGAGGATTCACCCTTCGTGTGGCTCGATCAGCTCAATTTTCAAGACGAGCTCATATCCCACGCCCGTCAGCGCTACATCATCGACTATCCCGAGCGTATCATCTACAACGAGGCGCATCTGCCTGAGCCTCCGAAGCATTACGTGGCTACCGTCGACCCCACTACGGCCATGATTACGGTGGTTGAGGATGTGAAGGTGGCACCCGTGACGGCGGTGGTGGAGGCGGCGCCGGAATTTGAGAAGCGCCACTGGATACGCAAGTTCAACGCCGCGCTGCAGTTCTCACAGGCCTACGTGTCGCCCAACTGGTATCAGGGTGGTAACAATAACCTCAACGCCCTGCTCAACCTCTACTATAATGTGCGCCTCAATCCGAAGCTCCATCCCAAATGGCTCTTCGAGACCACGCTGCAATACAAACTCGGTATCAACGACACCCGCGACGACGAGCTGCGCGACTACTCGATATCGGAAGACCTCTTCCAGTTTAACATGACGGCCGGTTACAAGGCAGCCCGCGGATGGTACTACTCGACCAACGTCACCTTCAAGACTCAGATACTCAACAACTACAAAGTCAACACCTACGACCTTAAGGCAGCGTTCATGTCGCCCTCGGAGCTCAACGTGGGTCTCGGTATGACGTATAACCACACCAACGAGGCCAAGACCTTCACCATCGACGCCTCAATATCGCCCTTCTCGTGGAACCTCAAGACCTGCCTCAACCACAAGATGGACGAGACAGCATTTGGCATCAAGCCCGGCCACCGCACTGTGAGCCAGATAGGTAGCAACGGCGAGGTAAAGGTGACTTGGAACATCACCTCCAATATTTCCTACCGCTCGCGCTTCTTCATCTTCACTGACTACAGCTATATTCAGGGCGACTGGGAAAATACATTTAACTTCGCCATCAACAAGTTCCTCTCCACGCAGCTCTTCTTCCACGCCCGCTACGACTCGTCGGTGCCCTCGAATCCTGACTGGCATAAGTTCCAGCTGAAGGAAATCCTGTCATTCGGCATCTCCTACAGCTTCAGTTCGCTCTGATGCGTCAGGCCGTCGCAGCCCTCCTGCTCCTCCTGACCGGCCTCACCGCTATGGCCGGCGGAGCCCTGTCGACCACCGCCCTCCACCCTATCGAGGGGCTATGGCGCATACCCGGGAGCGACTGCGTAATCGAGATACTGCGCGACTCGCTTACGGCCTCGGGCGAAGTGGCCCGCTACCGGCTTACGGTGGTCAGCGCTGATGACCTTGCCGTAGAGGAAGGCACGGTGATAGGCGAGGCCATCCCTACGGCTGCCTATGGAGTATATGACTCGCGGATATATACTGATGTGGAGCCGGGCCGCAGTCTCACTCCCACATCGCCGCGCCGCGTCACCCTGACTCTCGACGAAGAAGAGTCACGCCTCACGGCCAAGCGCTATGGCCGCAACATCACCCTGCGCTGGTGGCGGCTCCTCCCCTACATGCTCCGCTGGGCGCTCTCCGTGACCGACGATAAAGCCCCTGACACTGACGGACTTGTAAAAATCTATCCCGAAACCGCTCTGCCCGAAAACCCCGTATATCTGTGATGAGACACCTCCCGCTACTAATCGCTGCCCTAATGGCGCTGACAGCTCCGGCCGACGATACCACGCGCGACGGACTGCGGCGTCGACGCGCTCCGGAGCCGCATCAGGTGATTCAGAAGTGCGATACCTTGCCGGCTCTCGGGGGCGAAATCACCATATCGGGCTACGACAAGCCGCTCGACTCGCGGCGCGAGACATTTCACGTCACCTCCACGATGCCCGACTCCATCACCGGCCTTGTGCTCCGCTTGACCTACACCGACGTGGCCGGCCGACGCCTCCACGAGGTGACGCGCTCGGTGAACTGCATCATTCCGCCTTACGACACGCGGCTGGTCACGATCCCGTCGTTTGACACCCAGTGCCGCTACTTTTACGCTCGCGGAAAGCAATCGCGAGCCTCGGGAGTGACCCCGTTTGAGGTAAGCGTCACGCCCCTGTATATTGTAATTAAGAATTGAAAATCAAGAATTTATAATTTTGTGATGAGCTTTAACTTCGAGGGCCTGCTCATGGGGCTGGCCACATTCATAATCATAGGACTGTTTCACCCTATGGTGATAAAAGGCGAGTATTATCTGGGCGCGCAGGTGATGAAAATAGTGTTTGCCGTCTTGGGAGTGATCACTGCAGTAGCGTCGCTCTTTGTGGGCAACTTCATCATTTCCACCCTCTTAGGCATCATAGCCTTCTCCTCATTCTGGGGCATAAAGGAAGTAGCCGAGCAGGAAGTCCGCGTAGCCCGCGGCTGGTTCCCCAAGAGAGGCCAGAAGTCAAAGTCATAAGTCAAAGTTATAAGTTATAAAGGAGATTTAAGTCAAAGTGACGAGTTATAAAGTACTCGTGACTTAAAAATACTTTATAACTTATAACTATGACATATGACTTTATAACTTATAACTTATAACTTTGACTTTATACTTAAAATTTTTCTTACCTTTGTGGAAAATTATTTTAATCGAATGTCAGTCTGCAATTATCTACATATAGCCCTGCGTGTAGAGGTCGATTCAGCGACCCGCACCGTACTTAATTACCCCGACGGCGAAGTGCCGGCATGGGAACGTCAGCTCGTGGCTCCGGCAGCCGCCATCAAGCGCTTTCTCAATGCGAGCGAGTGCTACGTGCTCCAGCAGTGGGAGAGCGGCCGATGCTTCTCGCTGATCACCCGCAATGTGCTCCGTCCTGCCGACGGCTTCTACATGATATCGCTTTTCGTCGACGCCGGTTGCGCCCTCACCGGAAAGCAGGTAATCACCCTCCTTACCGAACTCAAGAAGACCCTTGTGGAGGAAGGCGACACCACGGCCGAGGCTATCGACCGCGTCATTTCAGCCGCCGGTATCCCCGCCGATCCCCTGCGCCTGCAATCGTGGGCCTACCGTCCCGCACCGGCCGACACCCCGATGCGCGACGCAGCCTACCGCACATATATTTCGTCGTCAGAGCTGGCCGGTATCTTCTCATTTCCCGCCCAGCCCGACTATGACTCATACCGCTGCATAATAGTGGTACCGGCTTCGGCCTCGCTCCGGCCCGGCACCAAGATGCCCCGCATCACCGCCCCCATACGCAAGCTCTACACTATCCTCGCCCCCGCCGACGTGGAACTGCTGCGCGACACGGCCTACAGCGGCGAGCGCGTCACCATCACCTACACGCGCCCCGGCTTCAGCCCCCGCCGCGAAACCATCACGGTGGGAAATCCGTCGGCCTTCATACGCATGGAGGGATCTACCATCCGCATCCGCGAGGCCCGCGAGTGTGGCGTGCGCTTCACCCGCCGCATCCCGCTGGAGGTGAGTTCGTCGAAAGGCGGCTCTGTAACCGGCTACACCATAGCCATCAACGGTCGCCCCGTCAACACTATGGAGCCCTTCGTAGAGTTTACCGAAAAGGATCTCACCGAATATGCCACGGTGGAAATCAAGGCCGCATCCAATGGCTTCAGCCCCCTCAAGATAGAGAAATCCACCTCCGAGCTGCTCGAAGCTGACCGCCTCGTGCTGGAGCTCGACCCCGTGGAGCAGGGCGTCACGCTGCGGCTCGACTTCGGCGACGGTCGCCTGGTGGAGACGGTGCTTTCCATCGAAAAAAATACTCCCGAGTACACCCATCTCCGCGCCGGTAATTTCCATGGCCACCGCGCCCACCGCATCGTAAATCATGACCCCGACGATACGAGCGAGATCTACACCATCGACGTAAGCGCCGGTGCTTCTCCCGCCGCCGCGCCCGAGCGCGTCGCCACGGCCTACACCGCTCCGGCTCATCCCTCGGCACCGGTGTTTGAAAACATCGCCGACGAGAAGGCCGAGACCTCTGCCGAGCCCGAAATCGACACCACAGTCCCCGTAGTGGCCACTGACTCCCCTGCTGAGGAACTCAAGGAGGCCGAGGAGGATGTGAAGGCCGGAAGCAAGCGCCGCAATCGCCTGCTGTGGGTAGCCGCCGCTATAGTGGTGCTGGTGGTAGTGCTCGTATTCTTCATCCCGCTTGGCAAGACCGTGGGCGAGGGTGCCGACGATCTTCCTCTCGCTCAGGCTGATACCACTACTGTAGTGGATCCCGCTGCGCCTGCCGGCGAAGATGCCGCTGCCGCCGCTCCGGCCGCTCCGGTGTCGACCCTCGGGGCCGACGCCGAGTATCTCAACTCCAACCGCCAGTGGGTCGTGGCCAACCTCTCGTCGCCCGCCGGCAACGCTCTTATGAACGCGTTTGCCGAAGGTGACGTGGACGCCATAGCCAACAATGAATATTTCGCCGCCGGCACCTGCACCAATTCACGCGCCCGCAAGGCCCTCGAACTGATGTGGCGCGCCAAGACCGGCCCCACCCGCGGCTCCATAGCTCGCGAAATCAAGAAGGCCGCGGCTACCGGTACCATCGACCTCGACAAACTCGTCGACCGCCTTGCCCGCGTGCAGCCCCAGCCTGCCGACGCCAACACCCTTCCCCTTCCCACCCGTTAAGCTATGACACGCAAGGACTTTGAAATCATGGCTCCGGTGGGCAGCTACGAGTCGCTCCACGCTGCTATCGACGCCGGCGCCGACGCCATATACTTCGGCGTGGAGGGCCTCAACATGCGCTCGCGCTCCAGCGTCAACTTCACGCTCGACGACCTCCACAACATCGCTGCCACCTGCAATGCCGCCGGGGTGAAATCGTATCTCACCGTCAACACCATACTTTACGACGACGATATGGCCGCCGCCCGCGCCATCATCGATGCCGTGGCTGAGTCGGAAATCTCGGCCATCATCGCCAGCGATATCGCAGCGATAGAATATGCCCGCTCGCGCGGCGTGGAGGTACACATCTCCACCCAGTGCAATATCAGCAACACTGAGGCCGTGAAGTTTTACGCCCGCTATGCCGACGTGGTGGTGCTCGCCCGCGAGCTCAATATGGATCAGGTGGCGGCAATACACCGCGCTATCGTCGAGGAAAATATCACCGGTCCGTCGGGACAGCAGGTGCGCATCGAGATGTTCTGCCACGGCGCCCTCTGCATGGCCGTGTCGGGCAAGTGCTATCTCTCGCTCCATGAGATGAATTCGAGCGCCAACCGCGGCGCTTGCACCCAGATATGCCGCCGCTCCTATACGGTGACTGACCGCGAGACCGGCGACCAGCTTGAGGTGGAGAATAAATACATCATGTCGCCCAAAGACCTGAAAACCATCCACTTCCTCAACAAGATGATCGACGCCGGCGTGACCGTCTTCAAGATCGAAGGGCGCGCTCGCGGCCCCGAGTATGTCAAGGTGGTTGTAGAGGCCTACTCCGCGGCCATCAACGCCATAATCGACGGCACATATACCCCTGAGGCAATCGCCGCTTGGGACGTGGAGCTCGACAAGATCTTCAATCGCGGCTACTGGAACGGCTACTACCTCGGCCAGCGGCTGGGCGAATGGTCGTCGAAATACGGTTCGTCGGCTACCCGCACCAAGCGCTACGCTGCCAAGGGCGTGAGATATTTCCCCAACATAGGAGTGGGCGAATTTGTGATGGAAAGCGGCGAGTTGCACCTCGGCGACGAGATCGTCATCACCGGCCCTACCACCGGAGCTATCATCCTGACACTCGACGAGATGCGAGTCGACCTCAAGCCCGTCGACACCGTAAAGCGCGGTGACCACTTCTCGATCCGCGTCCCACAAAAAATCCGCCCCAGCGACCGCCTCTACCTCTGGGAGAAGAGCGGAGAGTGAAGAGCGGAGAGTGAAGAGTGAAGAGTGAAGAGATATAACCCCCGGTGATATGTAGGGACGTCGCTGTGCGACGTTTCCGAGAGAATCCGAGGGTAACTTGTTATAAGACAGAATAATAGCTTATTGCGCTTCCAGGAAACGTCGCACAGCGACGTCCCTACATCCATCACATCATTCTTCGCAGAGCGAAGCGGCGGAAGCAATTAAATGGAAAATTGAAAATGGAGAATTGAAAATTCTTGTTCTAATCTAAATTTTAAATTCTTAATTCTAAATTCTTCTCGCCCCTCGCTCCATAGCTGCCACCTACCAATTTGTTAATATTCCTAAAAATATTTGGCAAACGTAAAAATACTTATTAACTTTGCCCAAAATTTCACCTGCCGTTGCAATCCTTATACTGATAAAATTTTTACGCTATATTACTAAGGACTAAGGAAAGGCAACCACTCGGAGCGGTAGAGTCGTGATGACCCAAAGGCTACGGGTAAGGTGTGATTATTGTAAGTATGATATGATCTCTACATTAGTTGAAAATTTACGAATCACTTAATTGCCTAATGGCTTTAGTCCTGTTATCCCTTGATAGAAAGGTATAACGGGCTTTTTTTCGTCGCTACGCGAAGTTGTGGATTGGTATTTTTGGGAACAAATACCGCTTTTTTTGCGTATTTTGCCATAATTTTTCACCTATATAGTGCATTTTGACAATTTTCTGAGTAACTTTGTAGTTCAATATGCAATTTCTGTTCACATCACGATATTAATCACAAAACTGTATTTATAAAAAGCGATGAAAATCAATTTTCTTTCACTCACTGTTTTAGGTCTTGGCCTTACCGCAGCCGCTCTTACATCATGCTCGGGCAAGGGCCAGCAGCAGGGTGCCGGCGCGATGCCCGCCCCCGAGATTGCGACAATGGTGGTGTCGGCTTCCGATACCCGTGTCGACAACACGTTTCCCGCTACCATCAAGGGTAAAACTGACATTGCTATCCGTCCGCAGGTGACGGGTTTCATCACCAAGGTACATGTAGACGAAGGTGATTACGTGCGCAAGGGTCAGGTGCTTTTCACTCTTGACCAGGTGCAGTTTAATGCTGCCGTAGATCAGGCCCGCGCTCAGGTCAATTCAGCTCAGGCCGCAGTGAATACCGCTCAGCTCACCGCTGACAACAAGAAGCATCTTCTCGACAAGAACATCATCAGCGAATATGAATATCAGATGGCTGCCAATCAGCTCAGTCAGGCCAAGGCCGCTCTCGCTACCGCCCAGGCCGCTCTGGTGACCGCGCAGAAAAATCTAGCCTACACTACCGTAACAGCTCCCAGCGACGGCGTGGTAGGTTCGATACCCAACCGTGAAGGTTCGCTCGCGTCGCCCTCATCAGTTGAGCCCCTGACCACCGTGAGCGACAACTCTCAGGTCTACGCTTACTTCTCGCTCACTGAGAAAGAGGCACTTGACCTCGTGGGCAACGGCGCCACCTCGCTCAACGCCGCCATCGCCGCCCTTCCCGCCGTGCAGCTCCGCCTCGCCGACGGCTCCATCTACCCTCTCGAAGGTAAGATAGCCACCGTATCGGGCGTAATCGACCCCACCACAGGTGCTTCCAACGTGCGCGCCCTCTTCCAGAACCCCTCGGGAGTGCTCCGCAGCGGCTCTACCGGCACCATTGTGCTCCCCACTTATAGCACTGACGTAATCACCATACCCCAGCGCGCCACCTCCGAGCTTCAGGACCGCCGCTTCGCCTACGTGGTCAATGACTCCAACGTCGTAAACCAGACCGTAATCACCGTAGAGGATATGAACGACGGCCGCAACTTCATCGTCACCTCAGGCCTCAAGCCCGGCGACCGCATCGCCATCGAAGGCATCGGCACCACCGTGAAGCCCGGCATCACCATTCAGCCCAAGGAAGCTGCCGCTCCCCAGGCTGCCGAGGCTCCCGCCGCCGAATAATCCTCACTCTCCATAACCCCGATTTATCACATAAAACATTTCAATTCAACTGACTTGCAATGAAACTTGATACGTTTATCAATCGGCCTGTGCTCTCTACGGTGATCTCGATTTTCATCGTGCTGCTGGGCTTGATTGGACTTATGGCGCTTCCCGTTCAGCAGTATCCTGACATCGCGCCTCCTACAGTGTCGGTGACCACCACCTACACCGGTGCCAACGCTCAGGCCGTGCTCAACTCGGTGATCGCGCCCCTTGAGGAGTCGATCAACGGTGCTCAGGACATGAGCTACATGACCTCGACCGCCACCAATACCGGCTCGGCCACCATCAACGTCTACTTCAAGCAGGGCCGCGACGCCGACATGGCTGCCGTGGACGTGCAAAACCGTGTGGCCAAGGCTCAGGGTCTTCTGCCCGCTGAAGTTACCCGCGTGGGTGTGATCACTCAGAAGCGCCAGACTTCGATGCTCGTGGCAGTGTGTCTCTATGCCGAAGACGATACCTACGGCGAGGAGTTTATAGAAAACTACATGAAAATCAACGTCGTGCCTGCGCTCCAGCGTGTATCGGGTGTGGGTGACGTGATGGTGATGGGTGCCGACTACTCCATGCGTATATGGCTTAAGCCCGACGTGATGGCTCAGTATGGCCTCATGCCTACCGACGTATCGGCTGCGCTTGCCGAGCAGAATATCGAGGCTGCCCCCGGTGCATTCGGCGAGCAGGGCGACCAGACTTTCCAGTACACCATGAAGTATAAAGGCCGCCTCGTGACCCCCGAGGAATTTGAGAATATAGTAGTGCGCGCCACCTCCGACGGCGAAGTGCTCTATCTTAAAGATGTGGCCGACGTGGAACTCGGTCGTGTGACCTACGGCTTCCACAATACGATGAACGGCAAGACGGCCGTGAGCTGTATGGTGTTCCAGACCCCGGGCTCCAACGCTACGCAGACCATCAACGACGTGCTTGCTTACGTGGACCAGGCCAAGAAAGACCTCCCCAAAGGCCTTGCCTTCACCATCCCTATGAACATCAACCGATTCCTCAACGCGTCGATTGAAAAGGTAATCCACACACTCATCGAGGCATTTATCCTCGTGTTTATCGTGGTATACGTGTTCCTCCAGGACTTCCGCTCCACCCTCATCCCTGCAATCGCCATCCCGGTGGCACTTATCGGTACATTCTTCGTGATGTATCTCATCGGGTTCTCGATCAACCTCATCACCCTCTCGGCTATAGTGCTGGCGATCGCGATCGTGGTCGACGACGCGATAGTGGTGGTCGAGGCCGTCCATGCCAAGCTTGACGCCGGCTACCACAGCGCGCGGCGAGCTTCCATCGACGCCATGAACGAAATTGCCTCGGCCCTTATCTCGATCACGCTCGTGATGATGCTCGTGTTTATCCCGGTGTCGTTCATGCCCGGCACGAGCGGAACGTTCTATAACCAGTTTGGTATCACGATGGCCATCGCCATCTTCTTCTCGGCTATCAACGCGCTCACGCTGTCGCCCGCGCTCTGCGCCGTGTTCCTCAAGGCTCACGACTCTGACGCCACGCTCAAGGAGCGCCTGAGCGAAAGCTACTCAGCCGCCGGCGAGGCCCTCAAGAAGCGCTACAAGAAGTCGCTCACCATCCCCATGCCCCCGCTGGTGACCTCAGCATTTATCGTGGCCGCTATCGTGTTCATGATCCTCGGCTGGTACAGTACCGAGAATATCCTCAAGCTCATCATCGCCTCGATCTGCGCCATATTTGCTCTCTTAGGCATCTTCAACGTGCGCTTCCACGAGGGATTTGAGACCGGCTACCGCCGCATCCTGAAGGTTTATCGCAAACTCGTGCAGTTCTTCATCGGCCACAAGATTATCTCCGGAGCCATCGTGGCTGCCTCGGTAGCAGTGCTCGTGTGGCTCATGAACACCACGCCTACCGGTATGGTGCCTAATGAAGATACCGGTACACTCTTTGCCGTAGTGGATATGCCTCCGGGCACATCGCAGGAACGCACCGGCGAGGTGCTCCGTCAGGTCGACTCGATCTGCGCCATGATTCCCGCCATCGAGACCCGCACCATGATCAACGGTTACTCATTCGTGGCCGGCCAGGGTGCTACCTACGGTACATTCATTATCAACCTGCGCGACTGGAGCGAGCGCGGCAAGGGCGAAAGCTCCGACGATATTCTTAAGATGCTCTACGGCCTCACGGCCCAGCGCGTAAAGGATGGCCGCGTGATGTACTTCGCGCCTCCTATGATCACCGGTTTCTCGGTGACCAACGGTTTCTCCATCGAGATGCAGGACAAGACCGGTGGCGACGTCAACGAATTCTTTGCCATCGTGCAGGGATTCCTGGCCCAGCTCAACGCTCAGCCTGAAATTCAGATGGCCTACACCACCTTCAACCCCACCTTCCCCCAGTATATGATCGACATCGACGTGGCCAAGGCCAAGCAGGCAGGTATCTCGCCCAGTACCATCCTGACCACGCTGCAGGGATATTACGGCGGTATGTATGTGTCTAACTTCAACCGCTTCGGTAAGCTCTACCGAGTGATGATGCAGGCTTCGCCCGAGGCACGCGTCAACCCCGAGACGCTCAACGCCATCAAGGTGCGCAACGGCAACGGCATGGCTTCGCTCTCCAACTACGTGAGCCTCAAGCGCGTGTATGGTCCTGACCTTCTCAACCGCTTCAACATGTTCCAGTCGATTTCCGTGACCGGTCAGCCCAACCCCGGCTACTCGTCGGGTGAGGCCATCGCCGCCATCAACCGCGTGGCCGAGCAGACCCTCCCGCAGGGCTACGGATTTGAGTACTCCGGTATGACCCGTGAGGAGCAGAACTCGTCGGCCGGCGCTACTGCCGTCATCTTCGGTCTCTGCCTGCTCTTCGTCTACCTGCTTCTCTCTGCGCAGTATGAGAGCTACATTCTGCCTTGGGCCGTTATCCTCTCGATTCCCTTCGGTCTGATGGGTACATTCATTTTTGCCGACATCTTCGGAATCGACAATAACATCTACCTCCAGATTGCTCTTATCATGCTCATCGGTCTGTTGGCCAAGAACGCCATCCTCATCGTAGAGTTTGCCGTAGAACGCCGCCGCACCGGCATGTCGATCGTCAACGCCGCCATCGACGGTGCAGCCGCCCGTCTGCGACCCATCCTCATGACCTCGTTTGCCATGATTATCGGTCTGCTCCCCATGATGTTTGCCTCCGGCGCCGGTGCCAACGGTAACCGCGCCCTCGGTACAGGCTCCGTGGGCGGTATGCTCATCGGTATGATACTCCAGCTTCTTGTCGTGCCCACGCTCTTCGTGGTATTCCAGTACATCCAGGAGCGCATCAAGCCCCTCAAGTGGGAGGACACTGACAATCAGGGTATCGAAAGCGAAATCGAGCAGTATTCACGTTAATCCATCTTCACTACCATATCAAGATGAAAATCAGAAACATATCACTCATTCTCGCAGCAGCGTTGAGCCTCTCGGTGCTCAACGGCTGCGGGATATACAAGAAATATGATGTCAAGGACGTCGACTCGCAGCTCGTCAGTCAATACGCTGCAGCTCTTGAAGAGCAGACTGATTCACTGGCATTCGGCAACCTCGGCTGGCAGCAGGTATTCACCGATCCCGTGCTCGTCGACCTCATCAACGGCGCCCTCGAAAACAATAAAGATCTCGCCAACGCCAAGCTCAACGTCGACATAGCCCACGCTCAGATGCAGGGCGCCCGCCTGAGCTATCTTCCCTCCGTGGCTCTCGCCCCCAACGGTGCCGGCGCTTCCTACGCCAAGAGCGGCCTCACGTGGAGCTATCAGATTCCCTTGGCCGTGAGCTGGGAGGTGGACATTTTCGGCAAGATTCTCAACTCCAAGCGTGGAGCCGAAGCCGGCTATCAGCAGGCCAAGGCTTACGAGCACGCCGTGCGCTCGCAGATCATTGCCGGCGTGGCCAACTGCTACTACACTCTCTCAGCGCTCAACACTCAGCTCGAAATCTCGCGCACCACGGCCGAACTGTGGCGCCAGAGCGTGCAGGTGATGCGTGACTTGAAAGAGGCCGGCCGCCTCAACGAGAGCGCCGTAGTACAGAGCAACGCCCAGTACTACAGCATCCTCGCCTCGATCACCGATCTTGAGGCCTCAGTGCATCAGCTCAACAATTCACTCTCGCTGCTCATGAACGTGATGCCGCGCGAGTGGGACGTGCCCGCAGGCGCTTCGCTCACCGCTCCCGTGCAGTACACCACCTCCATCCCCATGACGGCTCTTGCCGCCCGCCCCGACGTGCAGGCTGCTGAGATGAGTTTTGCCGTGGCCTACTACGCCACAGCATCGGCTCGCGCCGCCTTCTATCCCGGCATCTCCATCACGGCCAACGGCGGTTTCACCAATCTCCTCGGCTCGATGATCAAGAATCCCGGCGACTGGTTCCTCCAGCTCGCGGGAAGCCTCACCGCTCCCCTCTTTGCCCGCGGCCAGAATATCGCCCGCCTCAAGGCATCAAAGGCTCAGCAGCAGCAGGCGCTCAACAACTTTGAGTACTCTATCATGAACGCTGCCTCAGAGGTTTCCAATGCCATGACCGTCTACGAAAAGGCAGTCGACAAGCAGAAGTATCTCGCCGTGCAGGTAGAGGAGCTTACCAAGTCGGTCGACTATACATCAGAGCTTCTTCTCTACGGTGGCTCAACCACTTATCTTGAAGTGCTCACCGCACAGCAGGGTCTCCTCCAGGCTCAGCTCGGTATGGTCAACTCTAACCTCACCGCCTCGCAGGCTATCATCAACCTCTACCAGTCACTCGGTGGCGGCCGATAATTTCACATCTAAAACCCTTCATTCAACACTATCATGATAAGCGACAAAGCCTACATCGACCCCTCGGCCAAAATAGGCGAGAATGTTACAATTCACCCGTTTGCCTTCATCGACAAAGACGTCGAGATAGGCGACAACTGCGTCATACGCCCCTTCGCGAGCATCGTGCGCGGCACCCGCATGGGTAAGGGCTGCCAGGTGTTTCAGGGCGCTATCGTAGGTGCCGACCCGCAGGATTTCCGCTGGAAAGGCGGCTTCACCTACTGCTATATCGGCGACAATGTCACCATACGCGAAAATGTCATCATCAACCGCGGTATCGCCTCTGAAGGCGGCACACGCATAGGCGACGGCTGCTTCCTTATGGCCAACTCCCACGTGGGTCACGATACTCACCTCAAGGGCAACGACGTGATAGGCAACGGTGTATCCGTGGCCGGCGAAGTGGAAATGGGCGAAAACACCATCCTCTCGTCGGGCGCTATCGTCCACGAGCGTTGCCGCATAGGCGACTGGGTGGTAATCAAGGGTGGCTGCCGCATTGGCAGCAACGTGCCTCCCTACGTCATCATGGCTCATAACCCCACGGCTTACTTCGGCGTCAACGCCAAAGTGATGGCTAAAAACGGCTTCTCCGACGATACCATCACTGAGATAGCCAAGGCTTACCGCCATGTATATCAGACCGGTACATCGGTGTTCAACGCGCTGCGCCGCATCGAGGAAGACGTAATGCCCTCTGAGGAGCGCTCCAACATCATGAAGTTCATAGCCGACTGCGACCTCCGCATCGTGGCTATCTCCAAAGACCTGTCCTGACCCTTCCGCACACAAGCGACACTTGATTTTCCTGATCGCGTTCCGCCCGCCGGAACGCGATTTTTTTATATGGAGCGGGGGGCGAAAAGAATTTAGAATGAAGAATTTAAAATTTAGATTAGAACAATAATTTTCAATTTTC